>DASRNC010000032.1:0-10474 GCA_035647595.1 Bacillota bacterium
ACGACAGCCTCTCCCAGCATCAGTCCATTCTTCGTACCACCAAAGGACAATATATCAATGCCTACATCTGTGGTCATAGCCTTTAGGGAAACATTGAGGCTAGCCGCAGCATTGGCTAATCTCGCACCATCCATATGTACAAGTAGACCCTCGCTATGGGCATAGTTAGTTAGCTGCCCAAGTTCCTCTATTGTATAGACAGTACCTAGTTCAGTTGCTTGGGTGATCGACATAAGCGAGGGCTGGGAGTGGTGCTCCACCCCTAAAGCATTTAAATGTGGCCTTATCATATCAACCTTGAGCTTGCCATCCGGAGTTGTGACACCTAGCATGCGGCAACCTACAAACCTTTCAACAGCACCGCACTCGTCAACATTGATATGGGATGTTTCTGGGCAAATTATTGCATGATAGGGTGCCATTACCGCTGCTAAACCTGTTACATTAGCGGCTGTGCCGTTATAAACAAAAAAGGCTTGTGAGTCCTCACCAAAGATTTTTCTAAAATTTTCCTGGGCTGCCCTTGTATAGGGGTCGTCCCCATAAGACAAATGATGCCCCCTATTGGCCTCTTGCAGTGCCTCCATGACCCTTGGATCTACTATGGAATTGTTGTCACTTGCAAAGCTTTTCTTATAATTATAGTCCATATTTTTTTATTCCCCCACTTACTTGTCATTTCCTCTTTAAGCCCTTGTGGCCAGACCCCCTATATAATATATGTGGATCTAATCTATTGTGATATCTCCCTTTACACTAACTAGCCTTATCATCTTGTCGCCAGGGGCCTTGTAGTACAATATATTGTCCCCGCCCTGCCTATTATCTGGCCTAAGGTCCTCTGCAACACTTATTGTGCCCTTATCCGTGCTGGCCTGTATTGTGTATTCCCCCAATGATCCCCTTGTGTTTAGGCTGATGCTTCCTGTCTTTGTGATAGCATTTATGTTAAGGGGCATCCCAGCTATATCTAGACCGCCCCCAACGCTCTCTATATCAACAAGGAGGGGTATATAGTCCTTTGGCAAGGATATTGTTATACCTGCCGCACTTCCATGTAGCTTTACCAGCTCAAATAGGGGGAGCCTGCCGTTTGACCTCTCCGTGTAGCTTATTATGCCCTCTGATAAATCAAGGTCGTAGTCTAGCCAGTCAGTTGTCTCAAGTGAAACCTCTATCTTGTCAGTATTGGATAGGTCTAGCTTGACGGAAGAATGCTCACCTTTTATAGATATTTCGTCTACTAGGTCTGGTAAATAAGTCTCTGTAACCAGGCCAACATTAGAGGGTTTGCCGCCAGCGTATATCAAAAATAGCCTGGTAGGAAGGCCGGATATGCCAAATAGGATAGCCCCTATAAGTATGGCTATAAGCGGTAGATAGAAAATACGGCGGAACCCACCAGTCTCTAGTCTACCACCCTTAGGTCCTTGCCCTAGACCAGCCTTTAGTCTGATCCCCTGGGCTGCGCGGGCAGACCATACTATGGTGTGCTTTTTTAGCCTATTTAAAAGGTAGGCTAAAAGTGAAAATATGCCACTTAAAAGAATGCCCCAGCCTATTGTACCGACCTTCTCCAGGACAAAACCGCTGGGTATGGTAACTGCAAGGGCAATAAAAAATGCCAGGCCTATAATAACTGAAGCAAAAAGCACAAGTATAGATAGGACAAGCATGGCAATCACAAAAAATGATGTGACTACCAATAGGGCTAAAAATATATAATACAAGGGCTTTGATACGCCGGTGAAAACACTGCCCATGGCCTTTATAAAGTTTTGTAGAGTAGGATTTTTTTGTGCCTGGTTTAAGCTCATTTTACCACCGCCTATTTAATATTAGCTATATTCCCTTAGTCGTT
Organism: Bacillota bacterium; assembly: GCA_035647595.1. Taxonomy (GTDB): domain Bacteria; phylum Bacillota; class Clostridia; order Caldicoprobacterales; family DTU083; genus UBA3906. The sequence goes on from DASRNC010000032.1 coordinate 1,862, forward strand.
TGGCCAACATGGTATTGCGGTCAGCTATTTTATTGTTGTGGACTGCCATCCCAATAGCCTGCTTTGTCCCTATTAGGACAAGGACCCTCCTTGCCCTAGTGATGCAGGTATAGAGTAGGTTTCTTTGTAGCATCATATAGTGTTGGATAGTCAAGGGGGCAACCACTATAGGGTACTCGCTCCCCTGGCTCTTGTGGACTGTACAGGCATATGACAACATGATCTCATCAAGGTCCGAATAGTCATACTCCACAGGCCTATCATCAAAGCTAATCGTGATAGACCTATCCTCTAGGTTTATTCTTTCAATAAAGCCGATATCACCGTTAAATACCCTCTTGTCATAGTTGTTCTTTATTTGCATGACCTTGTCTTCCTTGCGGTAGACAGTGTCGCCATAATTTACATTAGGACCCTTAGGTGAAAGTCTCTCCTGCATCAGCCTATTGATATTATGGGCCCCTGTATTACCGCGCAGCATGGGACAGAGTACTTGAATATCCTTGATTGGGTCTACCCTGTAATAGCTGGATAATCTGGTGCTGACAAGGTCTACGATCTCTCCCGGGATTTTCTCCGGGTCATCCTGGTCAACAAAGAAAAAGTCCCTATCTGGTCCTCCTCTAAGTAGGGGCATCTTCCCTTGGTTTATCCGGTGGGCATTTGTGATAATCATGCTGCCCCTAGCCTGGCGAAATATATTTGTCAGCTTGACTACAGTGACGCTTTCCGAGCCTATAATATCCCGCAAAACATTGCCTGCACCAACTGATGGGAGCTGGTCCACATCACCAACTAGTATGACTATAGCATTGTCAGGTATAGCCTTTAGCAGGTTATACATGAGTATAAGGTCAACCATAGAAACCTCATCAATGATGATTACATCACACCTTAGGGGGTTCATATCATTGCGGATATAGCCTTGTCCTGGCTTGAACTCCAGCAGGCGGTGGATGGTCTTTGCCTCCATACCCGTTACCTCGGACATCCGCTTTGCTGCCCTACCTGTAGGTGCTGCGAGCAGTATATTAGCCCCCAGGGCCTTGTACAATGATATTATCCCCAGGGTTGTAAAGGTCTTACCCGTACCTGGCCCTCCAGTCAAGACCATGAACTTGCTCATTCCTGCCTTCATTATGGCCTCGCGCTGTTTTTCATCGTAGCTAACCTGGTTATTTTCCTCGATCTTACTAAGAAAACCCCTCATATCCCTTGAAGCAAAGGGTGTATTAGCCGAAACTATTTCATTTATCCTTTTAGCTGTTCCCCTTTCACTATGGTAAAAGGGTGGGAGGTATATTGCTCCCTCTTCCTCACCTATCAAGGAGCCCTCCTTGAGCATTTTGTCTATTGCCTGGTCAAGTAGCTGGTCCTCCGTCTCTAATAGGCCCCTTGCCTCCTCTATCAGGTCACCCTTGGGTGAAAAACAATGTCCCTCATCCGACATACGTCCTAGGACATAATTGATACCCGACCTAATCCTCTCATATGAATTGGCGTCAAAGCCCAGGTTTGAAGCTATCCTATCCGCCGTTTTAAACCCTATCCCCCATATATCATCAGCCAGCCTGTATGGGTTGTCTATAAGGGTTTGTATGCTTCCATCCCCATACTGCTTGTATATTTTAGCACCGTAGGTCGTAGAAACACCATGTGATTGGAGGAATACCATGATATTTCGTACTTCCCTTTGCTCCTCCCAAGCAGCCTTTACCATTTCAATCCGCTTGTCGCCAATGCCCTCTATTTCAAGTAAGAGGCCTGGGTCTTGCTCGATTATCTTTAGGGTATCCTCCTTAAATTTTTTGACTATTCGCTTGGCATAAACCGGTCCTATGCCCTTGATGAGGCCGCTACCCAGGTACTTTTCTATCCCTGCGGCTGTTGCAGGTAGCTTTTCATTATAGGAGCTGGCTACAAACTGTCTGCCGTATTTGGGGTCGGTCTTCCACCTGCCCCTTAACTCAAGGACTGAGCCAGCACTAATACCTGGCAGGTTGCCCACAATAGTTATCAGGTCGTGGTGCCCCCTGCTTTTTAACCTACATACTGTATAACCGTTTTCATCATTTACATATGTGATTCGTTCCACTACCCCGGATAAATCAACAAGCGATGGCTGGATATTAGCTCTTTTTTGCAAGGAATTCTCACCCCCCTTAATAAGTTCCCTTTTCTATACCTATTGACTGATAGATGTCTTGGACAAAATCGTTTGGTCACACTCATCTATAGTGGTCCAACTGGGAGCCATTACAAAAAGCACAACCGTTGCCTTGTGTTCCTCAAAATACCTTGCATAAGCCCTCCCCCTCAAGTTTATTAGGGGGAAGTCCTCCTCTATATCCCCAATATATCTTGGCCTTCCATATTGGATATAGGCACGGTGAGATTCAAGATAGGCATGCTCGGGGCTATTGGTCTTAATATTGGAATTTACACACGTCCACCCTTGGATACCAGCATATTCTACATCCCCCTCCATGGAGGCAAGCGTACTTTCAAATACAAGCTTGTCTGGCGGACAGCCAAGCGAGGATAAGACAAGGTAGAGCTGGTCGTACTCAGCTAGCTTGGCCAACTCATCGATATTAGCACTACCATCTTTATCAAAGCCAAAGACTACATTTTCACCCACAGATTTTACTATGTAGCCCCCATAAAAGCTACTAAAGTATTGGGATTGGCGGTCATAATAGGTGGAGCGCGCCTTGAAAAGGTCATAGGATCCAAAGTTATATAAGACTGTAAACCTGACCTGCTCACCCAAGTGCTGGGACATGCCCTTGTCATCATTAAAGGTCATTACAATAGGGTACCAGTCGCTTTTAAAGGTTGACATCCCGCCAGGTATTTTAAGGCTTATAGCCTCATCTGCTAAAACGCTTTTCCTCTGGCAGACCAGGCTATATGGGAGCGTGATTGCTAGACTCCTAAAGGAAGCAGAAAGGGGCGATACTAGATATACTAGTGATACTATTAAAATCAGTAATTTTTTGAGTAATTCTCTACGCTTCATCTATAAATCCACCATATCAAGCTAAATACTTGTCCAGTTTCATATATAATATCATTTATTGGTATTTTATTAAATCTCTTTAATCGTTCTCTAAAAGCTCTATTATCATGCCAAGCCTGTCGCTGCTATCTATGTATGCATAGCGTCCGCCAGTATATTCGCCTTTTTGCACCAGGGGCATGCCATTGTTTTCAAGATATGCAAGGGTGTCCTTCATACCCTTAATATTTAAGGCTATATGATGTATCCCTTCACCGTGCTCATCAAGAAATTCTCTCCATGTGCTGGGGTGGTCATCAGGTTCAATCAGCTCAAGCTGCATACCACCCATGTCAATAAAGGCTAGCTTGGCCCTTGCATGTGAAGGCTTGCCCTTGTACTCTGTTTCAGCCTTATCTATGGTGTCAGTGATAGAAATATCCGGCATTTTTATACCGAATACCTCAGCAAAGTTACCAGCTGTCTTCTCGATATCCCTTACTACTAGTCCTACCTGGACCATTACATTGTTTTGCATCTTGTCCATCCTCTTCATCCTCTCAAAATTTTTCTAACATTATTATTTTACATCATAGTCATACAGGCTATACACCAAGTTTAGTTTAAATGGCGCCCATCCGGTCATGTTTACCCAAGAGTGGCCCCATAATCAAAAGTCCCCGACTATAAGGCCAGGGACATTAGATCTTATCTTGATTTTTTACTCCTCATCCAGCTTACTTTCCACGAGCCTGCCTAAGTGGTTGTTAATACTATCAATGCGGTTCTTGCCAACTAAAAACTCCGAATCCATATCTCCATTACGGACCATTATATAAAAGTCTCTGTCATAGGGATAAAGCTCTATAACCTCTTGCCTTACTGTGCCTCTGTTCAAATTGAAGGTCAGACGTACTTCAGGCTCGCCTTCAGCCCTATTTTCCTGAGGCATATCAACCATTAGACCAATCAAAGACTGGTATGCTTTTCTAAATGGATCCTCTGGCTTTTCTTCACCGTTTAAATAGAAGGTTTCTAATAGCTCTTCTTCACCTTCTTCATCTGTCAGGCTCTCTCTCCCTATTGCCAAAGTGTATGTTTCATCAATTATTTCAGCAACTAGGCTGTCAACATGCTCTATATTAATAATTAAAACAAAACGTTCAATAAATTCCATAGGCTGGATATCCATAAAGGCTAGGTCAGATTGGCTAAGCGTAAAGACCGTGTCAGAGTCTCCGGTTCTAGCATATAGGAACTCATCGTCAACTGGGTCACCAATAATTAGCTCCAGCTCGCTTTCGCTATCCCTCACAATCAGATGCATATTGGGCTCATCTAGTCCGTATTTCGACAAATCCCCTGGCCCATCCTCTATATAGGTCCCTATCTTTATGCCTGTTTCTACTATAGCCATTTCCTTTGTCAGTTTTGCCGAATCTATCCCCCGCGCCACCCTATACGGCTTGATTAAATCATATAAGCTTAGGCCATATTGCACTTGGTCCTCTATATAATCCCTTTTAACTACTTCTATTTCATCCTGTCCATCCTGGTACAAATAAAGGTATTCCAAGTCAAGCAGGGCTACCTGGGGAAGGTTTTTGTCCCTAAGGTCTGATTCATTATAAAGGAGTCTATTGCCATGATAGGAGGCTACTGTATAGACATTTGTATCCCCATCCTTTATTAGGTAGTAGGTATTACCACTGGCTGCCTTATCTCCAAGCCGTAGGGCAACCTTGGAGCCATCCTTAAGCTCTGCTTCTGCTACGGCTGCAGGGCTTTCTAGGCCGTATGCCGATAGGTCTTCAGCTTCCTCTTCTACTAGTAGCTCTGGGCTAAGGGCGGAAAAGGTCCTAGCAAGGTCCTCCACATATAATTGATATATATTAAGGCCCTCAGGTTTTACACTTACCCATTCGCTTGCTTGCCCATCCTCATCATCGCCATTGTCTACAGGGATTTTCTCAAATATGAAATCACCATTGTCATTTGTTAACTTCATTTTGACTATTTCGTCCCTATCAAACCTTGATATATCTATCCTATCACCTGGTTGGTCAGAATCATCGCCAGAATCTCGCTGGCTAAGTATTGCATAAGAGCCTAACAATAGTACAAGGCAAACAGCCAGCACAATAATGCTGCGCTTTTTCCTCATAGGTGTCTCCTCCTCAACCAGACCACAAGTCCTATAATCAGCGCAGTAAGCGGTACTAATATAACTGATATAGCCCCATAAATATTAAATGTTGACTGTGATATGTTCAGCGGTATTTCATATATGCTCTTGGGTCTTATGGTAATAGATTGTTCTCTGTCTGCAAGCCAGTTTAAGCTGTTTAAAAACAAATCCACTCCACCTTCAGTATGGGTGAAGCTTGCCCTTTGAGCGTCTATAATGTTACCGTAAACAACCAATTGTGTCTCAACCGCTTCGTTAGCAACTAAGTCGTAAACATTGTCAGTAACGGCTACAACCAGGTCGAAGGGGCCATCAATATCCCCATCTTCCTTAACAGCTGAGTTGGAGTCGCTAGCAACAGGACGTGCAAAGGCATCATCAGAAGTAGTTAGCAGGGACTCCAAAGTCAAGGTATTGCGTCTTGTTTCTAGTATTTCAATACCCTGGGACACAGGCATGATAAGCGGCATATCACTCGATGCAAGGGGTGTTGTTATCTCATGTTCCTGGTATTTTGGCAATAGGTATATTGGGTTGTTATAGTATCTGCTCTGGTCAGCCTCAATGATATAGCTGTGCCTTTGACTTACGCCGTAGCTTCTCAACAATGTATCGAACCTCTCTAGCTCGCCTGCTAGTGGATCCATCAAGAATACCGCCTTGCCACCATCCTCAAGGTATTGTCTAATGACTTCCTCTTCCTCCTCGGCCAAATCTCTCCTTGGAGCATTTATTAGTAAAATATCTATATCCTCAGGCATTTCCCTGTCGGTAACGAGATTAAGAACATCCATGCTAAAGTTCTCAAGCTCCATTTGGTTAATAACATTGTAGGGTAATGCCAGCTCTCCATGGCCCTGTAGCATATAAACTACTGGAGCCTCAGCCCCACTGACAAACATAATGCCAGAAGTAACCCTCTGCTCAACAGCAAGAGACTCTGGAGAGTAATCTTGGGACGAGTAATTGAAAAGTGTAAAAGACTTTATAAGTTGGAATTTGTCCCCGCTCTCCACTATAAGGTCACCATGGTTTAAGGTTTCCTCTGCCCTTGTGTACTCCTGTGCCCTGGCAGGGTCCCTATCAGGATCTATATAATCAATTGTAATCTGGTCTGAATAGGCCTTGTAACGGAGTAGTATTTCATCAACGACAGTACTACTCGCATTTAGCTCGTTTATCGTATAAATAGTAATATCCTCTTCAAGATTGTCCAGTATGTTGTAGGTCTGCTCAGATAATGAATACACCTTGTTTTTCGTCAAATCAAGCCTCAAGGGAATCATGTCAACTACCAGATTTACTGCTATTAGAACTGCAATAACTATAATGGTCAGTAATGTAGCAAAACCTCCATACTTAAACTTTCTTGTCTTAAAAGCACCAAGTATATTGTGTTTTTTCATCTCTGTTCCCCCCTTAGCTCCATCTCTTTTTCTCTAGCATCCGTATCGTTAGGAATACAAATGCACTTGAGAAGGTAATATAGTAAACCATTGGACTTAGGCTCAGTACACCCATATCAAACTCGCCGTACCTGCTATATAGCGAAAACCATTGCAAGACTCTCGGCATAAGTCCGTCATAAAAGGCTGGCTTGAATATATATGCAGCTAGAATAGCCACAAGGCCAACTAGGGATGTACCAGCGCTCACGTAGATATTTTTAGTTGTGAAATATATCACTGCTGCTAGGGCAACAACCAGAGCACCAGCAAAAAAGATGCCCGATGTCCGATCTATTGGAAGCCCCTGTATAATTGCATCAATTAGCCATAAGACCAATAATGCAGTAAATGTGAGGACCGCAGCCACTACCTGATTTTCTGTGACTGAGGAAATAAATAGACCTACAGCAATCAAAGCACATCCAAAAAGGAAGAAACCTATATAACCACCTATTATCTCAGACCATGCAATCTCTCCCATTGTACTCATTATCATAGGGTATAAAAATGTAATAACCAAGGCACCCAAAAATACAGATACGGCAGCCAAGTATTTACCCACCACTATATCCCTCAAGGGTAAGGGGCTAGTTAATAGCAACTGGTCAGTTTTCTGCTTGGCCTCCTCTGCAATAAGCCTCATGGTAAGCATGGGTACAGCCAGTAGGAATATAAACTGAATATTTGATAAAACATTATTAAAGTTGGGACTGCCTCCCCCAAGGTTAAGTAGGGTAAAGAACAATCCAGTGAAAAACAGGAATGATGCCATAAAAATATAGCCAGTCATAGACGTGAAATACGCCCTTAGCTCCTTTTTAAATACTGCTAACATCTCATCGCACCTCCGTTTCCTGGTTGGTTACCTGTAGGAATATATCCTCTAAGGTAAGCCCCATGGACTTCATCATCATAATAGGATAGGATGCTTTGCTCATGGCATAAAATAGTGACTTTCTAATGTCTATCTCGGGTACAGATTCAATTGCAATATCAACCGTATCCCTTTCCTTAGAGCCCTGCGCTTCGGCAAACTTGACACCCTGTATTTCCTTTATGGCCTTGAGAGCCTGCTTTGCCGGTCCTGCTACTCTAATTAGCAACTTTGTACCGTCGTCCAAGCCCTTGGATAGGTTGTCTGGTGTATCGCTAGCAACAATGCTACCCTTGTTTATGATAATAACACGTTCACAAACTGCACTAACCTCAGACAGTATATGTGAGCTTAGGATAATCGTATGGTCCTTTCCCAGCTCGGATATAAGGTTCCTTATATCAATTATTTGCTTGGGGTCGAGTCCAACTGTAGGCTCGTCCAATACTAGGACCTTCGGGTTGCCAACTAAGGCCTGTGCAAGCCCGACACGTTGCTTGTATCCCTTTGATAGGTTTTTGATCAATCTTTTGCGTACATCGCCTATCCTTACAAGATCCATAATTTTTTCAAGACTTTGTTTTTTGTCTGTCTGGCTAACGCGCTTTATATCACTTACAAAGTCAAGGTACTCGTCTACAGTCATATCTAGGTATAACGGTGGAAATTCGGGCAAGTAGCCTATCATTTGTTTGACCTTCTCAGGCTCCTCCAAAATATCCACTCCGTCTACCAAGGCCCTGCCTTCAGTAGCCGAAATGTACCCTGTCAATATGTTCATGGTTGTTGTTTTCCCCGCACCATTGGGTCCAAGGAAGCCCAAAATTTCACCAGAGTCAACAGTGAAATTCAAGCTATCTATGGCGACATGCTGACCATAGCGCTTGGTTAGATTTTCAACTTGAATCAAAGAGTATCCCCCCTCAAAGTAGTTACTTGACATATAGTCAATATTATAACACCTGTGTACAGATTATAGCAAAATATTTTAAACAATCTATGAATAAACTATGAACTTTTTGTTTAAATACTAGCTTGACCTATTTACTATCTTTACACCCTGAGGCGTGTCCTCTAAAATAACACCCTCTTCCTTGAGCTG
>DASRNC010000033.1:0-2740 GCA_035647595.1 Bacillota bacterium
GTACCTAACTGTAACGGCTAGTCTTTTCTCAAAACCTCAAAAAACTAGCCCCCACGGGTAGATTCACTAGACACAAAGCTTGATATAATTATTATATACAAGACACTTTTAAAATGAAAAGGAGGAACTTTTATGAAAAAAACCAAGAAGATATTATCTCTTCTAATGGCTATTGCTATGATTATGGCCCTGCTACCAGCTACTAGCATCTTTGCTGTAGGTGATTCCTTAGAAGTGGTCAAGTCAGCAGATAAAGAAAGCTTTTCACAAGTAGGGGAGGTCATCACTTATAGCTATGTCATAACAAATACAACAAATGCGCCAATCATTCCTAAAGATGTTATGGTGGCACCTGAAGCATTTGTAATAGACGATGATAAAATAGGCCTTATCGATAACCCTCCAGTAGGATCCTTAGCCCCTGGGGCATCCTTTACAGTGGAAGGCAAATATACCGTAAGCCAAGCTGATATTGATGCTGGCTCTATCACAAATATAGTAACAGTGAAGGGCTTTATTGATGGGACTGTTCCCTTTGTAGATGTAGAAGGTCAAGATAGCGTAACCCTGCCTTTATTACAAGAAGAAGACAAAATGGAGCTAAGCATCTTAAAATCAGCAGACAAAAAAGAGTTTTCACAGGTGAGTGAAAAAATTATTTATACTTACCTAGTCACTAACACAGGAAATTTGACAATAGACGGAACATTAGACCCAACCATTGCTGATTACTTTGAATTAGTGGATGATAAAATAGGCCCTATAGATAGCAGTTCAGGTCCAATAAGCTTAAATGCAGGTGAATCTTTTACAGTATCAGCAGACTATATAGTTACCCAAACGGATCTAGATACTGGATTTATAACAAACAAGGTAACCGTACGGGGCACCTATCCTGACTTTCCTGATGACCCCATACAAGCCCAAGACAAATTAACAATAACAGCTAAAAAACCAGGATCTGAAAAAGAAAATCCTTTGCTAAGACTTAAAAAATCAGCAGATAAAAAAGAGTTTTCAGAAGTGGGCGAAATAATCACTTATAGCTACGCCATAGTCAACGCAGGAAACACTCTAATAAGAGGAGATTTCTACGGGGCAACAGATGATTCATTTAGACTAACAGATGATAAGATGGGAGATATTGATATGGAGGGTACCCCTAATGAATTAGAAGCTGGGGAATCTTTTACCGTAACAGCAACATACAAGGTTACCCAAGCTGATCTAGATGCTGGTAAAATACAAAATATTGCAAAGGTAAAGGCAATTTCTGGAAACAACACCCTAGAAGCCACAGACACAGTTGTAATTCCTGCTAAGAAAAAAGAAGTACCACAGCTACCCGACAAGCCAAAAATACCAGACCAGCCATCAATAGAGGACAAGCTAAATATGGAAGATCACTTCCAGTATATTTCAGGTTACCCAGACAAGACTGTTAGACCAGATGGACTCATAACAAGAGAAGAAGTTGCAGCAGTATTTTACAGACTCCTAACATCTAGCTATAGAGACAGTATCAATACTAGCGCTCATAACTTTAAGGATGTGAAAGCTGGCAGATGGGCAGAGCAATCTATTGCCACACTTACAAACGCCAAGATTATTGTAGGATATGAAGATGGGACTTTTAGACCAAGTAATAGTATTACAAGAGCAGAACTTGCTGCAATTGCTTCTAGGTTTGATAAACTCACACCTTTCACAAGTAGCAAATTCTCAGATATAGAAAACCATTGGGCAAATCAAGTCATTAACTCAGCATCAGCCAAAGGTTGGGTAAACGGCTATAGTGACGGAAGCTTCAGACCAAACCAGTATATGACAAGAGCAGAGTTTGTAGCCCTAGTCAATAACGTATTAAATAGAGGTGTTAAAAAAGAAAACATTTTACCAGATGCAAAGCAATTCCCTGATTTACTAGAGAGCAAATGGTATTATGAAACAATGCAAGAAGCAATTAATAGCCATCACTACACAAGAGACAAAGATACAAATGATGAGATCTGGACAGAAATCTACTAAAATAAAGTAGTATCCAAAAAGAAGCAGCTAGCATTTATTATGCTAACTGCTTCTTTTCCCTTCTTTTTTATTCTTCCGCTTCCTCATCATATACCTCTAAGATATGATTTTGATCAGGATTTCCTGACCCTTCAATGATAGATCTAAGGCTATTAAATTGTTCTTGTGTGCCATATTTTTTCACTACTTTTACAGCTGTGGTGCCAGCTATCCAACCAATCTCAGGATCTTTAAGAATTTCAAACATAGGCTCCACTATCTCATTAGGCTTATAATAAGTTGCCTTTTGCTTCCAGGCATCGAACTTTTCTCCTTCTGACTTAGATGAATGAACCTGGCTAATTGCAGAAAAACTTGGTACATCTTTGCTTCTAGGTGTGTATTTTAAATAGTCAATTGTGGCTCTATAAGCCTTTTCGCTGGTGTTTTCATGGTTAGGAAAATCAAGCCAAAGCTTTGTTAAGGAGTCCATGCATGGACCGTGAAAGTCCACTTGATCTGGATCCATTAAGGCTTTTGCAATGGGCTCAACCACTCTATCATCAGCTAAATAACCAGCATTTTTGTAGGCTGTTTTTCTTACATCATCGTTCTCATCTTCCATAAGCTCAATGATTCTTTCTACAGTTCCCTCAACGCCTCTGGACTTAAGATTGCCTATGGCCCCTGCTGCCTCATTTCGAATAGCTGTGTTTTCATGATGGGACATTTT
>DASRNC010000034.1:0-8858 GCA_035647595.1 Bacillota bacterium
ATAATGAACCCATGTTTGGCAATAGAAATATCCATATAGGATTTTTAATGGTATAATAGGTTTGATTTGCGGCAGAAATAAAAGATAGGCACTAGGGAAACATAGACAATTACGAGCTACATATGCCGTAGATTAGGGTAAGATAATCACAATAGGACAGGGAGAGATGCATTTTGAAAAAGGCACAAGTGATAATTGACAAAGACTTTAAGATTGGAGAAATTGACCGACGATTATATGGATCCTTTGTAGAGCACTTGGGCAGGGCGGTCTATCAGGGGATTTACCAACCAGGGCATCCCGAGGCTGATGGAAATGGCTTTAGGAAGGACACACTAGACTTGGTAAAGGAGCTTAATGTACCAATAGTGCGCTATCCTGGTGGAAACTTTGTATCAGGCTACAACTGGGAAGACGGTGTAGGCCCTATTAGCGAGCGGCCGAAAAGGACAGAGCTGGCCTGGAGGACCATTGAACCCAATGAAGTGGGCGTAAACGAGTTTGCAGACTGGGCAAAGCTTGCTAACTCAGAGGTCATGATGGCTGTTAATCTCGGTACTAGGGGCATTGATGCAGCTAGAGACTTGATAGAATACTGCAACCACCCAGGAGGTACCTATTGGTCAGATTTGCGTAAAAAGCACGGTTATGAGGACCCCCACGGTTTCAAAGTATGGTGTCTGGGCAATGAGATGGATGGACCCTGGCAGATTGGCCATAAAACAGCAGAGGAATACGGAAGACTTGCAAATGAGACTGCCAAGGCAATGAGGATGGTTGACCCAAGTATAGAGCTTGTAGCTTGTGGTAGCTCTGGTAGGGGCATGCCAACCTTTGGACAATGGGAGGCAACAGTCCTAGAGCATACATATGACCAAGTCGAATATATTTCCCTCCATACATACTACGGTAACCGGGACAATGATACGCCAAACTATCTAGCTAGGACCTTGGATATGGATGCCTTTATAGAGTCTGTTGTGTCCATTTGCGATTATGTAAAGGCTAAAAAACGCAGCAATAAAACAATTAATCTTTCTTTTGACGAATGGAATGTATGGTACCATTCTAACGATGACGATAAGAAGATAGAGCCCTGGTCCATAGCACCCCCACAGCTAGAGGATATCTACAATTTCGAAGATGCCTTACTCGTAGGTAGTATGTTGATTACCCTATTAAGGCATGCAGACAGGGTAAAGATGGCCTGTCTTGCCCAGCTAGTCAATGTGATTGCACCAATTATGACAAATGGAGAAGGCGGGGCATGGCGCCAAACTATTTTCTATCCCTTTAGTGATGTATCCAACTCTGGAAACGGTAGTGTTCTCAGGGCAATAGTAGATAGTCCTATGTATGATTCTAAGGAGTTTTCTGATGTGCCCTACCTAGATACTGTAGTGGTTCATAATGAAGATAATGGAGACCTGGTGGTTTATGCAGTAAATAGAGACTTGGATGAAGACCTGCTGATGGAAAGCGATTTGAGAGGCTTTGAAGGATATACTGTTACTGGTCATAGTATTTTAGAAAATGATGACCTAAAGGCTGTAAACACAGAGGCCAATCCAAACAATGTAGTGCCCCACGACAAGGGTCAGGCACTTATGGAGGATGGTATGCTCAAGGCTAAGCTGCCAAAGGCATCCTGGAATGTGATAAGACTTAAAAAGCTTTCAAAGGCTTAAGCTAAACTGTCAATATAATTGGGGGCAGGCTAGAGGTCAGGACAAAGTTAGGCCCGCTGCCCCCTATAATTTCTTTTTATCAGGCTATAAAAGTGGTGGGCTACTTGACCTATTTCACTGTGTAGGGGATAGCGTTTAAAAAACTCTTCGATATGGCGGTCAGCCTCATACATGGTGCAGTAGCTTTCCAGTGGACCAGTATAGAAGAGGTAGGGGCTTAATGCTTCACCAATTTGCCCAGGAGTCAGGCTGGTGCTATTAAACTCAAGACCTCCTTGTATTAATGAATTTATAACAAAATCGGTGCAGACAAAGGCCCTGTATGTGTCAGACCCCATACCAAGGGGGCGGCCCAGCACTGCCAGGGAATTATATATATAGGTTTCTTTGGATTCCATGATACCGTAAACAAATGCCTGTACCCGATAATAATTTTCATCTGAAAGGGGAATCTTGTATACCTTGATTTGCACGCTTTTATCCTTGCCAAGGGTAAGGCGTTGGGGGGATTCCTTTATAAACCCACCCACTAGAGCATTGTGTGCCCTATAACGGGCAAAGGAATACATTTGGCTCAAATCCTTATTCAGGCTGATGGATACATGATTAAAGCCACTCCTAGTGAGTGCTCTGATTGTAAGACCTATTTTTGTTGGAGTTGCAGATAATACTACATAGATATTGTTCATCCTATATGTCCTCCCACGGTTGCTTAGCCCTAATAACCAGCCCCAGCCGATGCCGACAATAGCATCTATAAGCAAAGTGTATAGTGTGTACTTAGATTACAACATTTGATGGTCCTTGGCAATAGTATTGTTTTACCATCGTAGTTCCACCTATAGACTGAAGTGGGAGAGATGAGCTTGATCGTGACTTAATTGACCACGAGACCAAGTATAAATTGAACGTAAATATTTGAAAGGAATGTATGATTTAGTTGTTTACTATATCATACAAGGGCTTTATGCATATATATGTTTCTACCTTTATAAGTGGACTTAAGAATGCGGTAAAGAGCTTTCTAAATGAAGAGCTTATGGGCGTTAAAATCCTCAATCTTTATGATGGCCTTATTGTATACCAATCAGACGCTATTGTGAGTAAGATATTAGGTCTAAGGTATTTTAATAATACCTTCCTGCTTATTAAAAAATATTCGGGGCTAGCTAATGCTCATCTAGAGCAGATGATGGCTAGTGCCAACAAAATGCAGGATATAGGATTAAAGTTGAAGGGGCATGTGCCAGCTAAAAACAAAAGGCAATTTAGAATAATAGTCTCAAGGGAAAACCAACTTGTTCCTGTGAAGAGGGAGCTACTTAGTCAAATGGAGGTTACTATTTCTAGGGCTACAGGCTTTAAGGTGAATAGGGCAAAGCCAGACCTGGAGTTTTGGTTTCTACAAAGGAGTGAAGGAGTAGGCTTTTTCATGCTAAGGTTAACAAAACAGCCCTCCACTAGAAAGGGTCTAAACAAGGGAGAATTGCGTCCAGAGCTTTGCAATATAATGTGTAGATTATCACAGCCTAAACCACAGGATACTTTTCTTGATCCCTTTTGTGGATATGGTGCCATATCATTTGAAAGAGCAAAAATGAATCCCTATAACCTAATATTTATGTCTGATACGGATGGTGACCGAATAAAGCTATGCAGACAGAGGCTTAATACAATGGGTAGCAAGCATAAAAGGCAGATTATACTAAGGCGCGATGATGCTTTAAACCTTGACCGTTATGAAGATGGTTTTTTTGATAAAATCGTTACCGATCCGCCCTGGGGTCTGTACACAACTACAAGCATCGATATCTCAAAGTTTTATAAGCAAGTCCTCGCACAGCTGAACCGAGTGCTGAAGGTAAATGGAACATTGATAATCCTGTCAGCTCAACGGGAGGTTCTTGATAATAGCTTGAGGGATTCCAATGATTTGTCGCTGAGTCAGAAATTCGATATACTTGTATCAGGGAAGAAGGCATCTATATATAAGGCTATAAAAATTGGATATATCTAAAATTCTATGGTATTATATTAATATATTTATATACATATTTTAAATACAAGGAGCATCCCAAATGTCAAAACGTATTGTCATAGCAGATGATGCAGCTTTTATGAGAAATGTGGTAAGGGACATCTTAGAAACCAATGATTACCAAGTCGTGGGAGAAGCTTCCGACGGCGCATCAGCGGTTGAAAAATATAAGGAATTGCGGCCCGATGCCATAATCATGGATATAAACATGCCTGAAATGGACGGTATAGAGGCAGCAATTCAGATTAAAAAGCTTGACAATGATGCCAACATCATAATTTGTAGTGCTATCAGGCAGCAAGACATAGTTATGGACGCAATGCGTGCGGGCGCCAAGGATGTAATCGGAAAGCCCTTTCATAGTGACAATGTTTTGGCAGCTTTGGAAAAGGCCTTTAAATAGGACCATATATTTTTTATATAATATTTTGTTTTTTAGGTTAGCAGACATGGTTTGTGAGATTAGGGGGCGACTAAATGGAAGACACCTTGTCACAACAGGAGATAGATACTTTACTAACAGCAATATCATCTGGAGAAATAATTGCAGACAAAGAAGAAAAGGACCTTCAGTCGCAAAAGATCAGGCGCTATGATTTCAGACGCCCTGACAAGTTTTCCAAGGGAATTATTAATACTCTCAAGCTCATATATGACAATTATTCTAGGGTCATGGCCAACAAATTATCAGCCCAGTTGCGTGCTAATGTACAGTTTAATGTCGAATCAATTGACCAGGTTACATATGAGGAGTTTATACGGTCCACACCCAATCCGACACTTTTGATGTCACTGAAGATGGCACCGCTTAAGGGTACAATTTTATTCGATCTCAACTTGCAGATCGCTTATCAGATCGTAGAATTATTATGTGGCGGTGAAACGGGCACGCCAATAGAAATTAGGGCCCTGACTGAAATAGAAGAGAATATAATCAGAGAAATCCTAGATATTTTCACGGAAAATATGGAGCTGGCCTGGGCTGATGTTATTGAGGTTTCCCCTATGCTTGAGACCATAGAGAACAACCCACAGCTCAACCAAAACATGTCACCAACTGAATCAGTTGCCCTTGTGACATTTAGTATCGAGGTGGCAGGTACTTCTGGCTTTGCCAACCTGTGTATCCCTTATCTTTCAATAGAAAAGATACTAGACAAGCTCAATATCAAGCAATGGTATGAGACCTATACCCAAGAAGAGAATATAGAGTATAAAAAGATTATTGAAAAACGGCTACTTGGGTCAAAGCTAGACCTGAGCGTTACACTTGGCAAGGCTGATATAACTATAGAGGACTTTATGGACCTGTCCAAGGGGGATGTTATCCGCCTGGACAAGCAAGCGGATGGGGCACTTAACATGTATGTTGAGGGCAAAATGCATTACCGTGTACAGCCAGGTATATACAAGGACCAGATATCTGTGCAGGTAATAGAATGTGTTGAGAGGGATGTGGAACAGAATGAATGATGGCTTATTATCTCAGCAGGAAATCAACTCTTTACTTCAAAAAAACGAGGATCTCAACAACGATTCTGAGTTAACCGAGGGCGAAAAGGACGTTTTAGGTGAGACGGTCAATATTTCCCTAAGCTCTCTTGCTATGGCACTATCTGAGATGTTGGGCAAAGAGGCTAGTGTCTCTGACATGCAGATAGGTACAACAAACCTGCCAGAGATCCAAGATGGATTGGATAATCAATACCTTATTATACAAGCCCAGCTTGAAGGCGGGCTCCAGGGCACTACCATGATGGTGCTAGAAGCAGACAAGGTGGCTACTATCACAAACCTGGCTGAAGGCAAAGAGATAAAGGCCAGCCCAGCTGACTTTACAGAGGCTGATATGGCAGATATGAAAGACACTATGGGTAAAATGTTGACTAAAATATATGGTAGCCTTTCCGACATGCTTAAAAAAGAGATAGGTTTGTCTAAGCTAGATATATGGATGCTAGGCCCTGACACGGATATGGGCCAAGTAGCAGACAAGGTTGAGGGAGATATAGTAAGGGTAGATTTTAGCTTACATATAGGTGACATGGATGACAATGCAGTGGCCCTGGCATTTTGTATAGGATCTGCTAGAGATATTATAAATGATCTAAGCAGCCTGGATAATTCAATAGATACTCCAGGTACCAGCCCCCAACCGGAGGATGAGACCAAGGTTATTGCAGAGACCAGGACTGGCGGCAGGAGGTCTGTTTCCATACAAAAACCCCAATTTGGACAGCTAGAGGAAAATGCTGCTGCTGGTAAAAAGCAGAATATTGACCTTATACTTGATGTGCCATTGGAGCTAAGCGTTGTTTTAGGCGATACCACCAAGAGCATCAAGGAAGTTTTATCTTTGAATCCGGGTTCAGTTATAGAACTAGGCAAGTATACTGAGGAGCCTCTTGAGGTCTATGTAAACGGCAAGTTGATTGCCCAGGGTGAGGTAGTAGTAATAAATGAAAACTTCGGTATACGGATAACAAATATAATAAGCGCAGCAGAAAGAGTGAAAAACTTATAGTCCATAAAAAACACCCCCGCCTTTGATGTGAACCCTTTAATCCGGACTTTCGGATAATATTAATTATGCGGCTTGCTGCCTATATTCAATAGGTGACAGGCCGTTTAATTTCTCTTTTATTCTTTTATTATTATACCAGTTAATATAATCCGTAATTTTTTTGCAATGATCCACTATTGCTTCTAGGAAATTTTATTGTAAAGTAATAATAATATATAAAATAGTTAAAAACTAGCCGCTAGGGCTAGGGTAAGTACATATTATTTTTGCTATTATTTAATTACGAGCACTTAAAATATAGGCTACTATAAAAAAAGATATTTAGGGGATATTGGCATGAAAAAGATTGCTTTAATTACAACAAACAAAATACTTGCACAAAGTCTAGCAGTAGCAATAGAAGGCATACCAGACCTGGAGTTTGAGCTTTTATTATTGCTCAATTCCCATCAGGCCTTACTTGATGCAGAAATTTTTGAGATTGATATTGCCCTAATTGATGTATTGAATAATGATATAGAAGAAAAGGAAACATCCCTATCATTTTGTGAAAGACTGAGCAAGAGCTTGCCAAATTGCCATCTTTTGTTGCTTATGTCTCAAAATGACAGAGTAAATCGGAGAATGGCAACGGAAGCAAAGAAAAAGAAAATTATTGATGATTTTGTATTTTATGATTCTTCACTGAAATACTTACTTGCAAAATTGACAGCTATTGGATAAACATACCAGACTCAATGTAATTATGTTATAATAGTAGCATATAGATGTATTATGCTTTGATGGTATTTGTTATAGGGGGTATTGTCTTGAAAGCTCACCTTGATAATTATACTGGGAATTCAAGAAAGTTAATGAGCTTATTTATCACCTTAATAATCAGCGTATTTTTTTCTGGTTGCGCAAAAGGATTAACCTCCAATAGGGTAATATGTAATTTGGAGGATTATTCCTTATATCCAAAAGCTGTTGAACAAATCTTTCCAACCTTAAGGGTTGAGCGGTCGGAGAATAAGCCATACTATATTTTAGATGATGGTGGCATTGTGGAAGCATTTGATACTCAAGCTGTAGGCGCACTTGAAACTGGAATTGCAAAATACTGGTATCCACAATATCTTGCAACTGTCATTATAGCTGTAGATCGTGATCAAACCGACGCTACTGTTGCCAGTTGGAGTGATTTATCTGCCACCCAGCAGGAAGTAGGTTTTTTTAATACGCCTGGCAATGTGCAAATGTTGACAGCCGCCATGTCTTACGGATTGGAAGGGGAACTCGCCCCCTTAACAGAGACCATCCAACTATTGACTTCTCTTCATGACAATAACCGTCTTAAAATGAACTCATTTGATTCTCCTATAACTATTTGTTACGACTATCAAGCGGCTACTCTCATAGAAAATGGGCGTAATATTGAAATCATCATACCCGCAGAAGGAACACTTACATACCAAAAGGGTTTACTTTCAAATGAAAAGCTTGATTTTCAAGGCAATATAGATAAATTATTGCTTGAGTCTAATCTACGTTTATTAGACGGACAAAGTGACCTTTCCATTTACCCTGATGAAACAACCTATGCCCCCGCCACAAGAGTTGCTGATTATAATCACTTTGCAGAAATCACCCAAAATGCTAGCCGATTAATTGAGCGAAATGTCCTGGGCACTAAAAAATACATGTCTATTGACAACAGGGAACATCTTTTATTCGCTTTAATTTACATAATTATAATTACTATCTGGATAGTATCCATCCTGAGGCGTTCCATGCAAAAGAGCATAAGTTATGCGGCCTTTTTCACTGGAATTATTTTGATTGGCTGGACCTTTGTTCGTTTGATAAGATATCAGACTGAAGTAAATCTAGTCCTTAGTCGATATTTATGGTACGGGTTCTATATTTTTCAGTTGACATTGCCAATGGTTTTGTTATGGATGGCATGGGCAATAGATAAACCAGAAAATGAAATTTTCCCTCCCAAGTGGTGGAAGAATATGCTTACCCTAATTGGTATTTTGATAGTTCTTGTATTCACCAATGATTTGCATGGGTTTGTGTTGAGATTGGATCTAACTAGTCCAGATTGGGATATGAATTATGGTTATGGGTTCGGCTACTATACCATACTTTTTGTTTGCATGACAAATCTTGCTGCAGTCTTTGTAATACTGCTGCTTAAAGGCATGAGGAATCCTAGAAAAAAGGGAATGATCTTACCCCTTGCTACCTTCTTTATGTTTGGTGTCTATAATTACAAATACATAGTACGGGACCCTTTTGTATATGCAACTGACCTTACTATTATTACTGGGCTATTTACAGTGCTTATGTTCGAAGTTTCCATACGTTCGGGATTGATTCCAGTCAATACAAAATATATAGAGTTATTTACACGCTCACCGCTCAAAATGCAAATCATCAACAATAAGGGAGAAACTGCACTGGCATCTGCATATGCAACACTACTAGACAAGGATATTCTTGAAAAAGTGTTAGTTTCCTCACCTATATCCATTCTTCAAAAAAACAACTCTATGTTATTAGCTAACCCTATTCCAGGTGGGCATGCCATATGGCAGGAGGATATCAGTAAAATTTACCG
>DASRNC010000035.1:0-4657 GCA_035647595.1 Bacillota bacterium
AATGAATATGTATGTATCATTTCAATAGCGGCAGCTATATATATAGCGGACTGGTTATTGTCCTCAAAAAGCTCATTTGAAGACAATAGTAGAATCGGCCTTAGTCTTTTCCCGCCGGCTAGCAAGCTATATTTTACAGACTCCACTAATAATGCTGGACATTTGTTTTGCTTGGTTAATAGGGCTTCTAACTTTTGGTTAATAATGTTCTTTTTTCTTTCATATGCTGCCGTAAAACCCATTAAGGTATCTCCTTTTTATCGAAATCGAAGTCTGTCTCCACTAAATCGCCCTTGTTATCCTTATTCAATTGCTTTACTATCCCTTGAGCTTCAGTAAGCTTTTTATTGCAGATTTCTGTTAAAGTAATTCCTCTTTTAAATAGTTCTAATGATTTCTCAAGTGGGATGTCTCCCTCTTCAAGCTTGGCAACAATTTGATCAAGCTCTTTGACAGCTTGTTCAAAGGTCATTTTCTCTATTATTTTCTCACTCATTACATTACTCCTTGCATAATTTATTATAACCTAATTTTCTAATTTAACCTTCTCTACTAGTGCTACAGCATCTCCATCCTTAAAACAGACCCTGATTCGACTATTTGCTTTCATCGATTCTGCCCTATGGACAGCCTGCCCCGTTTCGATGTCCAGGACATAAGAATAGCCCCTCGAAAGTACATTTAACGGGCTTAATGCCTGAAGAGATGCAACACTCTTGCTCAAACCTTCACCCTTTTTTTGTATAAGTGCTTGGCTGGCAGAATGGAATCTTTGTATTGAAAAATCAAGCTCCTGGTTCTTTTGATTCAACATAATCGTTGGCGACTTGAAAACAAAGTGATTGCTTAAGGTTTCTATTTGATTATTTTTATCAAGTATTATGTTTTTTATAGCGCTAGCAAGGTCTTTTTTCATTTTCAGATTTTCCCTATGTAGGCCCAGACTTTCAGGTACTGCTAATTCAGCGGCTGCTGAGGGTGTAGCGGCCCGAACGTCCGCTACAAAATCTGCTATAGTAAAATCTGTTTCATGCCCAACAGCTGATATAAGAGGGTGCTTTGATTCCCAAATAGCTCTTGCTACATCCTCCTCATTAAAAGCCCATAATTCTTCGATAGACCCCCCTCCACGTCCTGTTATTATAAGGTCTATATCATCCCTTGTATTTGCATATGCTATGGCTTTAGATATTTGCTTGTGGGCTTCTATACCCTGGACTTGTACAGGTATTATCAGTAAGTCAACGTTATGGTTTCTACGCTTTATTACATCAATGATATCCCTAACTGCTGCTCCTGTATTAGATGTTATAATTGCTATCTTTCTAGGCAGTAAGGGTAGTGGTTTTTTATATTGTGGATCAAATAATCCTTCTTCACTTAACTTTTTCTTTAATGCCTCATAGGCAAGAAACAGTTCGCCCAATCCGTCAGGAAGCAGCTCATCTATATAAAGCTGGAACTGCCCATCCCTTAAATACACAGAAGCTGTCCCTAAGGCTATTACCTTCATACCATCCTTTGGCATAAAGGATAGGCCCATATTATTTTGCCTGAAAAACACACACTGTACTCTGGACTTATCATCTTTAAGAGAAAAGTACATATGTCCAGATGAATGAAGTTTGAAATTTGAGATCTCACCCTTGACCCTCACTTGTCTTAAAAGTGGGTCCCTCTCCAGCAATACCTTGACATAGTCATTTAGCTGATATACTGAAAGTGTTATTTCTCTCATTTAATCCCCTCTGCCGCTGACAATGTGTTTTCCAATAGCATAGCGACAGTCATTGGCCCTACTCCACCAGGTACAGGTGTGATAAATCCAGCTTTTTGCCTGGCGTCTTCAAAATCAACATCCCCGCACAACTTACCATTAACTCTGTTTATGCCAACATCTATCACTACTGCATTTTCTTTAATAAAGCTACTGTCTACTATATGAGGTCTGCCAGCTGCTACTACAAGTATGTCAGAATTTTGCGCTATTGATCGAAGATCCTTTGTTTTACTGTGGGCTATGGTTACAGTGGCATTTTTCTTTAAAAGCATAAGGGCGGCTGGCTTACCTACATTGTTGCTCCTGCCTATAATTACTGCCCTCTTACCTTCAATGTCTATTCCGGTATGCTCTAAGAGACGGATTATACCCATTGGTGTACATGGCTCCAGACATTGCTCTCCTGCAAAAAGTCTCCCCCTATTGATTGGGTGAAAGCCGTCTACATCCTTGTTTGGATCAATTGCTTTAATAACACTATCCTCATTTATATGATTTGGGAGAGGGAGTTGTACTAGTACACCATGCACAAATCCATCACTATTAAGCTCTTTGATTGTTTGCAAAAGATCCTGTTCACTAATATCTTCTTTCATTCTTATTATGTTAGAATTTATACCGACTTCTAGACAGGCTCTTTCTTTATTCCGTACATAAACCTGTGAAGCGGGATCATGTCCAACCAAAATCACAGTTAGACTGGGTATTGGTTGGTTTAAGTCTCTAATAACATCTACCCTTTTTTTGATAGATGTCCTAATTTCCTTTGCTATTGCTTTACCATCGATTATTTCAGACATTTAAATTCCTCCCTTACAAGATAGATCTATTTTATTCTTTTTGAACATATTTAAGCCTAGTAATGCACTGCCAACTGCATTGTCCTTTGACAGCTTTGGGTCTGCAAAGTATAAGGATATATCATTCTCTTTTAGCTTAGGGTCAGATAACAAGCCATTCCTTAAAATCATGCTGGACGAAACACCTCCAACCAGTAAAACATCTCTGGGGTACCCTTTTTTCACTGCATTAGTCAACCATTTACTCAGTGTTTTTAATAATGTATTATAGACTCCACGGGCAATCCTTGTATTATTTACTCCTTGTAAAATCTGTCTTTGAGCATATGATTCTGGTCCTGAGAAACTAATATTTAAGTCCTTAACATGATACTCAAGGTCAAATGAGCTTACTTCTTCCATTGCCAGCTTTTCCAGTTGAGGTCCCGATGGGAAGGTTAGTCCAATGGCAACACCCACCCTGTCAACGAATTGGCCAGCATGCAAATCAAGAGTTGAACCAATTAATTGTATATCAAAACCAGTAGGCTTTACTCTGACATCCAAAAGCTCTGATGTACCTCCTGAAAGGTGGACTACTAATAGGCGGTTATTTGAAAAGGCCTCTAGTCTATGAAGACCAGCCATAATGTGGTTTTCCTGGTGGGAGGTTTCATAAAAGGGTACATTTGCTGTATTGGCAATTGATTGGCCTAGGCTTTTGGAAAGGACAAATACTGGCATATAGGAGTCTTTGTAGGGACGGGGTCTCACACTAGCACATACGGCCACTAACTCAGCCTCTTTAATCGTGCTGTGTACAGCTGAAGTGATAGAAGGAAGATTTTGGAGGTGCGTAAATATAGCCTTTGATTGCTGTAATCCTCTGTCTCCCCTTGCAACTTCTAATATCACTTGTTTGTTTAGCAGGATCTCACCATCCAATGAGACACAGGCCAAAGAGCTTGTATAATAACTTGTATCCAAACCTAGTATATATTTCATCAATCCTTCTCCGATGTACCATCTCTAGAACGTAGATAGGTACCCAAAATGCCATTTATAAAGGAACCTGCTTTTTCGTTTCCATATATTTTGGCAAGCTCAACAGCCTCATTAATTGAGACACTATTAGGAATATCATCACGATGAATAATTTCATACAAGGCAAGCCTTAATATTGACATATCTATTTTAGATATTCTATCTAGAGACCAGCCCCTTGTTCTATCAGCAATAATTTTATCTAGTTCATCCTGGTGTAAAAGGCAGCCGTCTAAAATCTCTTTTATATAAAATAAGTCGTTTTTATCTAAAGATAGCTCATTAGTCATATCTTTCAGTGCATGTTGATTGTTTTCGCCTAATAAATCAAATTGGTATAACATTTTCATAGCTGCTTCTCTAGCAGATTTTCTCGCCATTTTATTATTTAGTGCCCTCCTGTGTGATGTTATATCCTATATAAAGCTATTTGCGTAGACCACTTGGTAGTATCTTGTCCAAAAAAGCTAAAAAGCTTTCTTGCTTGTCATGTAGATTGCCTATCCAAAAGCCTAAACCAATACATATCCCTATGAAAAGACTCTTGAAGAAGCCAATAATCAGCACAATTATTCCAAACAGCAATCCACATACTACTCCAACTGATTTACCCTTGTTCTTGGTAAAATAGGACACAACAATTTGTCTTAAGGTCATTGTTGTACCTCCTTATTCAACACGGTTATCAGCTACTGCAACTTGATTGTCAATATAGACGTGTACTTCTTTGACGAGTATTCCAGAATACTCCTCGATGTAGCTTTTAACCTTGGTCTGTATTGATTGAGTAAGTTCAGGCATTTTTACATCAGGCATGATGTTTACCTTAAGTCGTACCTTTATCCCATCATCTTCTGTGAGTATATTTGTCCTTACTTCCTTAATGTCATCAAAGGATCTCACTGCTTTTTGTGCTAGACCATCTAAAGTGCTAACAGATACTCGGATGGCTCCAAAGTCAGTTTCTTTTAGTAAGGAGCTGGCAGGCTTGCTACCTATTAGGCCAGAAAAAAGAAGCCTAAGACTCATAGTTATAAATAATAATGAGATTCCT
>DASRNC010000036.1:0-12887 GCA_035647595.1 Bacillota bacterium
CGTACAGGCAAACCTTTGCGGTGACGGATACCCCTATAGCTGCCAATCTCGGCAAGCCTTTTAATGTTCAAGGATATGTCTCTTCTCAAGTCGCCTTCAACCTCTATATTGTTGTCGATATATTCTCTAAGCTTTGATACTTCTGCTTCTGTCAAATCCTTTATACGTGTTTCTGGATTGATCCCTGTATTTGTAACGATTTCTGATGCTTTTTTCCTACCGATACCAAATATATAGGTCAAGCCTATTTCAACCCTTTTATCCCTGGGTAGGTCTATACCGGAAATACGTGCCAATAGTCACACCTCCATATGTTAATTATTGCTTGTTTTGTACATTTCTAAACCTTCTAAGGCCAGTAGTTTATTACTTAGCCCTGTCTTTGCTTATGCCTCGGATTTTCGCAGATTATCACCACTTTACCCTTGCGTTTGATAACCTGACATTTCTCACACATCGGTTTAACAGACGGTCTAACTTTCATAATCAGCAACCCTCCTTATGCTTTTCCGCGCCATGTAATACGTCCACGGGTTAAATCGTAAGGCGAGAGTTCAACTGTAACTCTATCGCCTGGTAAGATTCTAATAAAATTCATTCTAAGTTTCCCTGAAATATGGGCCAAAACCTTGTGACCATTCTCCAACTCTACCTGGAACATAGCATTGGGCAAGGCTTCAACAACTTTACCTTCTACTTCAATTACATCATCCTTAGACAATTAATACCATCCTCCTTACTTGTCATATCCCATCGATCTCAAGCTTTTTCTAAGATCTGCATCAATAACCTTGTCGCCGCCATTGAGTTTTCTTGCTAGGTCAGTGGCGACCTCTGGCCTTGTCTTTAGATGCTTTACCTTCTTTTTCTTTGGTTTGTCTATTGTTCTTCCAACACCGTTTGCTATCAAAACATACTCTTCGTCCAACCGGCCGATAATGATAAATGTCTTCCCCTTGTCTCGGCCTGCCTTGGCCATTACTAGTCGGCCAACTTCCAGCTTATCCTCCATCATAACAATTACTCCTTCAAAGTCAGAATGATAGGTTCACCTTCTGTTATGGCTATTGTGTGCTCATAATGAGCGGACAGATGTCTATCCCTAGTCACAGTAGTCCAGCCATCAGCCAATACTACTACTTGCTCTGTCCCCTCATTTACCATCGGCTCTATTGCCAATGTCATTCCCGGCCGCAGCCGCGGACCTTTACCGGGTTTGCCGAAATTTGGTATCTGGGGGTCCTCGTGCATGTTCTGACCTATTCCGTGTCCCACAAACGATCTTACCACCGAAAAACCTCTGGCTTCTACATAGCTCTGTATCGCATGGGATACATCCGAAAGTCGGTATCCCGTACGCGCATATTTCAATCCTTCATAAAAGGATTCTCTGGTGACCTTTATCAGATCAGTAGCTTTAGGGCTTATCTCACCTACAGGATGAGTCTTGGCGGAATCACCGCAATATCCCTTGTAAAAGGCTCCTATATCCACGCTAATTATGTCGCCTTCATCTAGCTTTTTCTTGCCCGGTATTCCGTGCACAACCTCTTCATTCACCGATGCACAGATAGAGGCAGGAAAACCTCCATACCCCTTAAATGCGGGTATGCCATCATGTTCAGTGATGTAATCCTCTGCAATCCTATCTAGGTCCTCTGTCGTAACACCGGGTCTTATACTATTTTTAACAGCCTCGTGGGCACCGGCTACTATCCTGCCAGCCTCCCTCATCAGCTCTAACTCTTTGCTTGATTTAATAATTATCATAATCCTACCTACTCAAGAAACCCTTGTAATGTCTCATAAGCATCTGAGATTCCAGTTCCTTAGAAGTCTCAAGTGCAACACCGACAACAATCAGTATAGCTGTACCACCGAAGCCTAAGTTTAGGTTGGTTATTGCCGCTGCTATTATCGGTAAAATGGCGACCGCTGCTAAAAACAGTGCGCCTACTAGTGTCAGGCGAATAGAAATTCTGCTAAGATAGTCTGAGGTTGGTTTGCCTGGGCGTATGCCTTGAACAAACCCTCCATATTGCCTTATATTGTTTGAAATCTCTACCGGGTTAAAGGTAATTTGTGTATAGAAATAGGTAAAGAAAATAATTAGCAATGCATAAATTATAGCATACAGTACACTTGACTGGGAAAAGTTTGAACCCACCCAACCTGCAAATCCTGTATTGGGCCAAAATTGCGCTATAGTTTGGGGCACCGCCAACATGGAAACAGCGAAAATAACTGGCAGTACTCCGGAGGAATTGACCTTCATCGGAATATGAGTGCTCTGTCCGCCGTACATTTTCCTTCCAACTACCCTTTTTGAGTACTGGACTGGAACCCTTCTCTCTCCCCTATCTACGAAAATAACACCTGCTACAAGCAGAATCATAAAGATTGCAATAACCGGCAGATATAGCCAGCTCACTAAGCCTCCTGAGGCAGCCTGCAAGAGATATTCTATTGCAGATGGAGCCCTAGAAATAATACTGATAAATATAATCAGTGAAATACCATTTCCTATACCCCGCTCTGTAATCTGTTCACCTAGCCACATAAGAAAGGCTGTACCTGCAGTTAGGGTCAGTGATACAAATAAATACACGCCAATATTGGTGTATACCAGGGCGCCCCTTGCAAGACCATAAGTAATACCAAAGGACTGCAAGAATGCTAGTCCAACCGTAAGATATCTTGTGTATTGTGCAATCTTCTTCCTACCCTCTTCCCCTTCCTTAGCCAATTGCTCTAGCTTTGGAATAGCTACTGTTAATAGCTGCATTATAATAGAAGAGTTGATGTAGGGGGTAATTCCCATTGCAAATATCGTAAAGTTTCCAAAGGCACCACCGGATATAATATTAAACAAACTCAGTAGTCCGGCTCCAGAGGCTTCACCCTCACTGATTATACTATTAATATAACCACTGTCAACAAAGGGTATGGGTACAAAGGTACCCAGCCTGTAGATACCTAGCATAAGCAGGGTGAATAGTATTTTTTTCCTCAGGTCTTCAATCTTCCAAGCATTTCTTATGGTTTCCAGCATATTATATCACCTCTGCCCTTCCACCTAAAGCCTCTATTTTCTCCTGGGCTGATTTGCTGAATTTGTGTGCCTGTACTGTGAGCTTTTTACTTAAGTCTCCCTCTCCCAATACCTTTACATTATCGTTCAGCTTCTTTATTAGTCCTGCTTCTTTCAAAAGCTCTGGTGTGACTGTAGTATCTGCCTCGAATACTTCTAAATCCTTAAGATTTACTATAGAATAAACCTTGGCAAATATATTTGTAAAGCCTCTTTTTGGCAAACGCCTTATAAGGGGCATCTGTCCACCTTCAAAGCCCGGTCTCACACCGCCGCCGCTTCTGGCCTTCTGGCCCTTGTGTCCGCGACCTGCAGTCTTTCCCTTTCCTGATCCAGGTCCTCGACCCTTCCTAATAGCTTTTTTAGTCGAGCCTTCAACAGGTTTTAAGTCATGTAGTTTCATTAGTCGCACCTCCTTACTCATCAATTTCTTCAACTTTAACAAGATGCTGTACTTTAGTAATCATACCTCTTATTACAGGATTGTCATCATGGATTTTCTCTGCTCTAATCTTCCTCAGACCAAGCGCTTCCATAGTGGCAATCTGATTTTTCAAACACCCTATGGTGCTTCTAACTTGGGTAACCTTCAGTTTTGCCATAGTAAGTTCCCTCCTAATCTAAGATCTCATCGACAGTTTTGCCTCTGAGCTTGGCAACATCTTCTACTGTTTTTAGCCGCCTAAGACCTTCTAGGGTAGCATTTATGACGTTTCTCGGGTTATTTGTCCCGATTGATTTAGTCCTTATGTCACGAACTCCTGCTAGCTCTAGTACTGCGCGGACGGGTCCACCAGCTATAACACCAG
Organism: Bacillota bacterium; assembly: GCA_035647595.1. Classification (GTDB taxonomy): domain Bacteria; phylum Bacillota; class Clostridia; order Caldicoprobacterales; family DTU083; genus UBA3906. The sequence continues at coordinate 3,901 of DASRNC010000036.1, forward strand.
TACCCTCTTGCGCCGGCAACATTACAACATGGCCTGCCCCATATCTCCCATTCACCTCATGGGGTATGGTAGTGTTGACCATAGGGACTTTAATCAAGCTCTTTTTAGCGTCTTCTATGCCTTTTCTAATAGCTTCTGGGATTTCTACTGCTTTGCCCATCCCAACGCCTACATAGCCATTCTGGTCTCCGACAACTACTACTGTACTAAAGCGTATGTTTCTGCCGCCCTTGACGGTCTTGGCAACGCGATTGATGCTTACCACTTTTTCCTGCAGATCCAGCGTGCTGGCATCTATACGGTCCATCTATTACCCTCCTTTTAAAATTCCAATCCGGCATCTCTTGCACCGGCTGCAACTTCTAAAACTCGCCCGTGGTAAATATAACCACCGCGGTCAAATACTACTTGCTTTATTCCCTTGTCCAAAGCCTTCTTTGCTACTGCTTCGCCGACTAGCTTGGCTGACTCTTTCTTTGTCTTATCGCCAAGAGCCTGCTTTAGGTCAGGATCTAAGGAAGAAGCACACGTAAGGGTTGTGCCATCTACATCATCTATAATCTGAGCATATACGTGGTTTAAGCTCCTATATACATTAAGGCGTGGTCTCTGTGCTGTTCCGGAAACCTTTGATCGGACACGCGCTTGCCTTTTTTTTCTACTGGCTTTTCTGTCCTTTTTAGTTATCACCTAAGCTTCACTCCTTCCCTTTATTTGGCTGTTTTGCCTTCCTTACGGATTATTCTCTCGTCCTCGTACTTGATGCCTTTACCCTTGTAAGGTTCAGGCGGTCTTGTTCCTCTAATAACGGCGGCCATAGCGCCTACCTTTTGCTTGTCAATCCCCGACACAGTTATTTTGTTTGCTGCGGGAACCTCAAACTCTATTCCGTCTACTTCTTCAAATTCAACAGGATGTGAATATCCTACGTTTAGGATTAGCTTTTTGCCCTGCTTTTGGGCCCTATATCCAACTCCGTTGATCTCTAAATTCTTTTTAAAACCCTTAACTACACCCTCCATCATATTATTGATTAGAGAGCGGCTCAATCCATGCAAGGATCTGTGTGGCTTGCTGTTGGAAGGTCTTTCAAGTCTAACAGCAGCATCTTCTGTGATGACTGAAATATCCTTGTGGATTTTCTGTGTCAACTCACCCTTTGGACCCTTTATGGTAACAATATTTTCATCGTCTACCTTAATGGTCACATTTGTGGGTAGGTCCACTGGCATCTTACCAATTCGCGACATAATTACACCGCCTTCCGTCTAAATAGTCTTCTAAAAGTATACCTATCCTACCAGATATAGCACAATACTTCTCCGCCGACGTTTTCCTTACGTGCTTGCTTGTCAGACATTACACCCTTTGATGTGGATATAATGGCTATTCCAAGCCCACCAAGCACCTTAGGCACCTCGTCTTTTCTGGCATAAACCCTTAAACCGGGCTTGCTTATTCTCTTTAAACCGCTTATTACACGTTCATTATTGTGGCCGTATTTCAGGGACAGTCTAATAACACCCTGTGCTCCGTCATCGACTACATTATATCCCTTTATTAAGCCCTCTTTTGCTAATATATCTGCAATGGCCCTTTTCATCTTTGAGGCCGGCACTTCTACAACGTTTCGATTGACAACTAGTGCATTTCTTATCCGGGTAAGCATATCCGCAATGGGATCAGTAACTACCATATTTCTACCTCCTTCCAGTCGCTGCTTTTTACCAGCTCGCCTTTTTGACGCCGGGAATCTGTCCTTTATATGCTAACTCTCTGAAGCAAATACGGCATACGCCGAATTTTCTCAAATAAGCATGAGGACGTCCGCATAAACGGCATCTTGTATAGGCTCGGGTTGAATATTTGGGCTTTCTCTGTTGCTTTATTCTCATGGATTTTTTAGCCAATTGTTTCCCTCCTTATTATCAAACTATTGGGCTCTAGTGGCAAACGGCATCCCTAAAAGCCTCAGTAAATCCCTTGCCTCTTCGTCAGTGTTGGCACTTGTGACAACGTTAATATCCATTCCTCTAACCTTGTCTATCTTGTCATATTCTATCTCAGGGAAAATTAATTGTTCCTTTATGCCAAGTGAATAATTGCCACGCCCGTCAAAGGCTTTATCAGATACTCCTCTGAAGTCTCTAACACGGGGCAATGCTACATTCACCAGACGGTCTAAAAACTCATACATCCTATTGCCTCTGAGTGTAACCTTTGTTCCTATGCTCATGCCCTCTCTCAACTTGAATGCAGCAACTGACTTTTTAGCCTTTATGATTATGGGCTTTTGTCCTGATATTGTTGTTAGGTCTTCTACTGCGTTTTCAAGTAGCTTCGGATTCTCTTTGGCTTCTCCGACACCCATATTTATTGTAATTTTCTCTACCTTTGGAATCTGCATTACACTTTTATACTTATACTTTTCCATCAGCGCTGGCACTGCTTCTTTTTTGTAATAATCTTTTAATCGAGCCAAATCAATTACCTCCCTTCAGAGAAGAAAACTTATTCACTGAATGTTTCTTCGCATTTCTTGCATACTCTAACCTTTGTACCATCATCTTCTATTTTACGCGAGATTCTGGTAGTCAATTTGCAACCCTTACATACCAACATTGCCTTTGCGGCATTTATGGCACCTTCCTTGTTGATAATGCCACCCTGTTGGCCAGCTCCTCTTGGCTTTTGATGTATCGTTTGCATATTTACCCCTTCAACGACTATCTTGCCTGCTTTGGGAGCAGCTATCAGGACTACACCTCTTTTACCCTTGTCCTTACCGGAAATGATTTCTACGGTATCTCCTTTTTTTACATGAAGTTTTGCTGGTTTATTCACCACAGTAACCACCTCCTCCTATAATACTTCTGGGGCAAGAGAAATAATTTTCATATGATCTTTTTCTCTAAGTTCTCTTGCAATGGGTCCAAAGATACGGGTACCTCTGGGCTGTTTTTGTTCATCTATAATAACTGCAGCATTGTCATCAAATCTGATATAGGATCCGTCATTTCTCTGTAGGCCTTTCTTGGTGCGGACTATGACGGCTCTTATTATTTCACCTTTTTTTACAACACCGCCAGGCGTTGCATTTTTAACAGATGCAACTATAATATCGCCTATATTGCCAAATTTTCTGCCAGAGCCGCCCAATACACGAATACACATGATTTCTTTGGCTCCAGAATTATCTGCTACTTTTAAGCGGGACTGCTGTTGTACCATTTTGTTTGCACCCTCCTCTCAATATCGCCTTTAAGTCTATTCAGCACGTTCCAAGACTTTTACTAGGCGCCAGTGCTTGTCACGGCTGATGGGTCTTGTCTCCATAACACTTACACGATCGCCGATCTGGCATGTATTTTCCTCATCATGTGCCTTTATCTTTGTAGTACGTTTCATTATTTTTCCGTATAGCTTGTGCTTAACTCTAGTCTCAACAGCCACAACAATGGTCTTATCCATTTTGTTGCTGATTACCTTACCTATCTTTGACTTGCGGATACTTCTTGTCTCGTCAGCCAATTGCTATTCCTCCTTTTCCATCAAGCCTCAAGGGCTTTAAGCTCTCTTTCACGAAGAATGGTTTTAACTCTAGCAATATTCTTCTTGACTTCGCGGATCCTCATTGGATTATCCAACTGTCCTGTTGCCAACTGGAATCGAAGGTTGAACAACTCGCTCTTTAACTCAGTCAGGTTGGCATTTAGCTCATCGCCGGACATTTCTCTAAATTTTTCAGCTTTCATTACCTTCACCACCCATTTCTACTCTATTTACAAACCTGCATTTGATGGGAAGTTTGTGGGCTGCCAAACGAAAAGCTTCTTTTGCAGACTCCTCTGGTATACCTGCCAGTTCAAACATTATCCTGCCTGGTTTTACTACTGCCACCCAGTATTCGGGTGAGCCCTTACCACTACCCATGCGGGTTTCAGCGGGTTTTTCGGTTACAGGCTTATCTGGAAATATCTTGATCCAGACCTTTCCGCCTCTTTTTATATATCTAGTCATGGCTATACGCGCTGCCTCAATCTGATTGCTTGTAATCCATGCTGGTTCAATAGCCTGAAGGCCATACTCACCATAGGTGATTGTGTTGCCGCGAGTAGCCTTGCCTGACATTCTGCCTCTGTGCACTCTACGGCGTTTTACCCTCTTGGGCATCAACATATTATTTTCCTCCTTCCGCTGCCGGTCTTTTCTTCGCCTGAGGAAGGACCTCCCCCTTATATATCCATACCTTGACACCTATCTTACCGTAGGTTGTGTTCGCCTCGGCAAAGCCATAATCTATGTCTGCTCTCAAGGTCTGTAGGGGTATCGTACCCTCATTATATCCTTCACTCCTGGCTATATCCGTGCCTCCAAGTCGTCCAGCGACCATTGTCTTGACACCCTTTGCTCCTGCTCGCATTGTTCTTTGAATTGTCTGTTTCATAGCCCTTCTGAAGGAAATCCTGCGTTCTAGCTGTGCAGCGATGTTTTCAGCGACTAATTGAGCATTAGTATCTGGAGACTTGACCTCTACTATATTAAGAATTACTTTTTTCTTTAACATCTTTTCTACTTCTTTTTTGGTCGTTTCGATGCCTGTTCCGCCCCTGCCAATAACTATACCCGGTTTTGCAGTATGGATATTGACCCTTATGCGGTTGGCTGCTCTTTCAATCTCTATCTTAGAAATGCCTGCATGATATAGCCTCTTTTTAAGCATATCTCTTAGCTTTACATCCTCGATAAGATTGTCAGCAAATTCTTTTTTGTTAGCATACCATTTTGCATCCCAATCCTTGATTATACCAACTCTTAATCCATGGGGATTTACTTTTTGACCCACTTATGCGTTCCCTCCTTATGCATTAATTTGATCTAGTACTATGCCAATATGACTTGATCTTTTTAAAATAGGGTATGCTCTGCCATGTGCTCTCGGCTGAAATCTCTTCAGCGTAGGCCCCTGGTTGGCAAACACCTCTGCAACATACAGGTTGTCAGGATCCAAGTCTAAGTTGTTTTCTGCATTGGCTATAGCAGATTGTAGCAGTTTTTTAAGCGGTTCTGCTGCTGCCTTTGTTGTGTATTCAAGTATAACAAGCGCTTCGTCTACCTTTTTGCCACGAATCATGTCAATAACTATCTTAACCTTTCGGGAAGATATGCGGACATATCGGGCAGTGGCATGTGGGCGCTTTTCTCTGTTTTCGCGGCGTTTCCTAGCCTTTTCTCTATTTCTTGTTGCCACTTCTACTCCTCCTTACGAAAAAACTATTTGAGTTCAGTTGTCCGTTCTACATTGGTTCCATGACCCCTGAAAATCCTAGTGGGAGCAAACTCTCCCAACTTGTGTCCTACCATATCTTCAGTAATATATACTGGTACATGCTTTCTACCGTCGTGTACTGCTATGGTGTGTCCAACCATTTCTGGATATATGGTAGAAGCTCTTGACCAGGTCTTTATAACGGTTTTCTTGTTTTCTTCATTCATCTCAACTATCTTCTTCAGAAGATCTTCTCTTACAAAAGGCCCTTTCTTAAGTGACCGGCTCATCCAATATGCCTCCTTTCAAATCTTTCACCCACATAACTACCTATACACAAACTACCTCTTTTTCTTTCTTCGTCTTACTATATATCTGTCTGTGTACTTGTTTTTCTTTCTTGTCTTGTAACCTAAAGTAGGCTTACCCCAAGGGGTAACTGGGCTTGGCATTCCTATTGGTGATCTTCCTTCTCCACCACCATGAGGATGGTCGGCAGGGTTCATAACAGACCCGCGCACTGTTGGCCTCTTGCGTTTGTGCCTGCTCTTGCCAGCCTTACCTACCGTGATGTTTTCGTGGTTTACATTGCCTACCTGACCTATGGTGGCCCTGCATTCTGCCCTAATCAACCTAACCTCGCCTGAGGGTAGTCTTATTTGGACATGGTTTTCGTCCTTGGCCATTAGCTGAGCAGAGTTTCCTGCAGACCTGACAAGTTGTCCACCTCTTCCTGGGTAAAGCTCTACATTGTGGATGACTGTGCCTAGAGGTAGATCCTTCATGCTCAGGCAGTTACCTACCTTAATATCAGATCCCTCACCCGAAACAACAGTATCTCCCACCTTTAAACCATTTGGATGTAGGATATATCTTTTTTCGCCATCAACATAATGAAGTAGGGCGATAAAAGCACTACGGTTTGGGTCGTACTCGATGGATGCAACCTTTGCGGGTACACCATCCTTATTTCTCTTGAAATCTATAATCCTATATTTTCTTTTTGCGCCTCCACCCTGGTGACGAACAGTAATCCGGCCAGCATTATTTCTGCCCGCCTGGTTTTTAAGGGTAACCAATAAGGTTTTTTCTGGTTTATTCCTGGTTAACTCCTCAAAACCCGAAACTGTCATGTGTCTTTTGGCAGGGGAGGTTGGCTTATAATTCTTTATAGGCATTTTTCCTTACCTCCTTATTGTGCCATTCCTTCGAAGAACTCGATTTCCTTGCTATCATCAGTAAGCTTCACGTAAGCCTTTTTGAAGGACGGTCTTCTGCCCATGTGAACGCCCATTCTCTTCATCTTGCCTTGCTGACGAAGGGTGTTGACACTTTCTACTTTAACTTTGAATATTTCCTCTATTGCTATCTTAATTTCAGTTTTGTTTGCCTTTGGGTCTACTATAAAGGTGTATTTTTTATCCGGCATCTCGTCATAGCTTTTTTCGCTTAAAACCGGTTTAATTATGATGTCATATGGACTTTTCATTATAGGTACACCTCCTCAACCTTCCGGACTGCATCCTGAGTGATGATGAAGTTGTCATGATTCAGGATATCAAGCACGTTTAAAGTATTAACATATGCAAGCTTTACTCCGGGGATATTGCGCATTGCTCTCTCCGCAGCCTCATCTTTGCCAGCCAATACTACTAGGGATTTCTTGTCTATCTTGAAGTTATTGAGCACCTTAACCATTTCCTTGGTTTTGGCCTCTGGCAACTCTAGTGAATCCAAGACCAAAATCGCCTCATCATTTACCTTTGAGCTAAGAGCACTCTTCATAGCCAATCTTCTAATCTTTTTAGGCAATGTGTATCTATAGCTCCTAGGCTTGGGTGCAAAGGCAACCCCTCCATGTGTCCATATGGGTGACCTTATGCTACCGTGTCTAGCGCGTCCTGTACCCTTTTGCCTCCAGGGTTTGGCGCCACCGCCCCTAACTTCAGCACGTGTCAGTGTTGACTGTGTACCCTGTCTTTTGTTTGCCAGCTGCATCTTTACTACCTGATGCAGTACATTTTGATTGACTTCAACGCCAAAAATCTCGTCCTTTAACTCGATATCTCCCGCCGAAGTACCATCTATCTTATATAAAGCTACTATAGGCATAGCATTTCCTCCTTTCCGTCCTTGAGACTTAATTCTTTACAGTGTTTTTAATAGTCAGAAGCGTTCCCTTTGGTCCAGGTAGGGCTCCCTTGACTAGGAGTAAGTTGCGTTCCTGGTCAATCTTGACTATTTCAAGGTTCTGTACTGCAATTGTGTCAAATCCCATACGTCCAGGCAGGTTCCTGCCCTTTAATACACGTGCGGGGGTTGAACCGGCACTCAAGGCACCCGGTCCACGGTGGTATCTAGAACCGTGGGACATAGGCCCCTTGCTCTGGTTCCATCTCTTGATGTTTCCGGCAAAGCCTTTTCCCTTGGATTTTCCGATGACATCCACCTTGTCTCCTTCGGAAAACATGTCAACTTTGATCTCGTCGCCAACAGTGAACTCACTGGCATTATCCAGCTTGAACTCTCTAAGATAGCGCCTATAAGCAATGTCGCCTTTATCATAGTGTCCCTTCAGTGGCTTGTTAATCAGCTTTGGTCTGATATCATCATAGCCCACCTGTAGAGCACTGTAACCATCTTTTTCCTGAGTCTTGACCTGAGTTACTACACAGGGTCCGGCCTCTACTACTGTAACTGGTACAAGTAGACCATCTTCTGTGAAGACTTGGGTCATCCCCAGCTTTTTACCCAGAATGGCTTTTAGCATTTCTTAAAACCTCCGTTCTAGTACTGTAGTTTCGATGCCCTTACAACTTAATCTCAATGTCAACACCTGCAGGCAGGTCTAGTCTCATCAGAGAGTCTACTGTTTTAGATGTCGGGCTTAGAATATCAATTAAACGTTTGTGAGTTCTCATTTCAAATTGCTCACGAGCATCCTTATATTTGTGAGGAGCTCTTAAAATGGTGATTATGTCCTTGTCAGTAGGTAGCGGTACTGGTCCTGAGACCTCTGCACCTGTCTTCTTGGCTGTTTCCACTATTTTTTGCGCCGATTTATCAATTAGTGAGTGGTCATAGGCCTTTAGCTTAATTCTAATTTTTTCATTAGCCATTATTTTCCCTCCTTTTTCGCATTTGGACATCTTCATGTCCGTATTTGAACTTAAAGCAGGGCAATAGTCAACTTTGTTTACACTCAGCCGTGCGTTCCATATTTGCTTTGAAAAAAAATAATCTGCTGAGTAACAATGGTGCTTTCGCCCGATTGTGCGGACTAGTCCGTAAAAATTCCCCGGCTAATATGCCAGCAACCTTTTACATCATCCCTAAAATCCTCAAAAATTGCGCAGATTACGCAACCATTTAATAATACACTAGAGCTTTATCAAAAGCAAGTGTTTTTTCAATATTTCATAACAATGAAAGCACTATCCTCCATTGTCCCGGAGGATAGTGTTTTTATCATATCTTTACCTACTCTATTATAGAAGCAACAACGCCAGCTCCAACAGTCTTGCCGCCTTCACGAATAGCAAAGCGCAGGCCCTCTTCGATAGCGATGGGGGTGATAAGCTCTATGGTCATCTGGACGTTGTCTCCTGGCATTACCATCTCTACGCCTTCGGGCAGGTCGGTAACACCTGTAACGTCTGTTGTCCTAAAGAAGAACTGGGGCCTATAACCATTGAAAAATGGAGTGTGACGCCCACCC
>DASRNC010000037.1:0-15032 GCA_035647595.1 Bacillota bacterium
TTCATAGCCAATCTAACGGTTCTTGATGGCGTTAGGTTGGTGTTTTGGTTCCTTCTTATAGCCAGCATGGGTGAATCAGGCTCCAAATTGGCTCCCTGTTCCTCCATCAATTTTTCTGCGCCCATTTCTCTATATGACATCTGCCTATTGCCTACAAGTAGCTTTACTTGATTGATACCGTTGATATATGTCAATGAGTTTACTATTGAATATATGGCCAGTCGTTTCATATTGGCTTGTACCTCAGGCATACCCTCTTCACTAACATTCTGCTTTCCTGGCAGTTCTGCAAGGTCGATAGTACCAAGAAAATTGTTTGTGAGGTTTACGAAAACTGTATCAGCCTGCCGTGTTACATCCATAATCTCTGTTCCCGGAGGCATTATTAAACGCCGTTCATGAGTCAGGGGCCCCTTTAACAGTTCTTCTACAATAAGCTCTTCTAATGTTTGGTTTTCCTGGAGAACAGTTCTTTTTTCAGTAACCAGGTAATCCGCTAATTCGTGTTTGAAGTAGAGTGTAATATCTACCTCGTTTGTTTGTTCGTTAGGGTCAATGGGCATTGGGCTGTTGAGCCTGGGTGACTCCTCAGGTCCATTACTCCCTATACCAGAACAACCTGTCAACATAAGGACCAGTAAAGCTATAGCAATATATTTAATATGGGTTTTTGTGATATGACCCACCTTCCCTTCTATTCATGATTATAAACCAATTATTTTACAAAACAATTACGCAATATTAACAAAACATTAACAGGCACTTTTATTGGGTCTGTTAGGACACCATATATACTGTCTGTGTCCTACTCATATGGGAGCTCAATGTAAAAGGTCGAGCCCTTCCCCTCCTGGCTGTATACCCTTAAGTAGCCTCCATGCATCAGCACAATACGATTGGCTATAGACAGTCCCAAGCCCGTGCCACCTGTATTCCTGGATCTGGCCTTGTCAACCCTAAAAAACCTATCAAAAATCCTACTTAAATCCTCAGGCGGTATACCTATCCCCGTATCACTAACCCTTAGCACTGCAAATTCCGGGCTCCTATTTACATCTATTGAGACCCTTCCACCTTCAGGTGTATATTTTATTGCATTGTCTACAAGATTGGATATTACCTGCTGGAGTTTTGTGCTGTCTCCTTCAACTACAACCTCGTCATCATTGGATATCCCTATTGTTATATTCTTTTGCTCGGCTAAAAGTTGCAAGCTCTTTAGTGTTCTTATCGCCAGTTTTGCAAGGTCTACGGGTTCTTTGTTTAGTTGAACTGCACCACTTTGTTTGTCCAGTTGTACCAGTGCCAGCAAGTCGGTGATAATTGAATTGAGCCTATCAATTTCAAAATTGATATCAGACAGAAACTCCTTGTATATCTCTGGATCGTCTATGCCCATATGTAGCAAAGACTCAGTGAGAACCTTTATGGCGCTTAAGGGGGTTTTAAGTTCGTGGGAGGCATTTGATACAAATTCATTACGGGCATTGTCCAAATCCTCAAGCTTTTCACTCATTATATTAAAGGACTCTCCCAGCTGCCTAAATTCACCACTACCTCGAATATCTATCCTTTGATTCAGGTGTCCCTTACTCATACTTGTAATACTAGCGGTCAAATCCTTTATAGGATGTGTTATAAAGCCTGATATAGCTATACTTATAAGAATAATAGCCATTATAACGACCGTGGAATATACAGTGAGCATTCTACTTATATCAAATAGTAATTTTTCTATGCTATCCAAGGAAGTTGACATCAAAACCATGCCAATTACCCCCTCTGAATAGTGCATTATAGGCGCATATGAATACATGACCCTTTTCCTTTGAGGTGGGTCACCAGACTGGATATACTGGTCTCGCGCCTCTACGAATTCTCCATTTAAAACAGCTACTAGCTCAGGATAATCCTGGGTTAAATCTCTCCTTAGCAGGCTAGTACTCCTGTAGGAGTCATAGTCTACTACACCATCCTTGTTGAGTATCAGTATCCTCGTAGATCCACCCTCTATTCTGGCGTATTCATCTCCCAAGGCCTGTATCTCAAAGAAAACATTGGGGTCCTTATCATAATAACTATTGGCTATAGTCTGCGAGGTTTGAATGGAATACTTTTGAAAGGCAACACTTTTATCACTAATATAATCTCTTTCAAGGATGTGCATGATAGAAAAATCGATCACCAAGAAACCGACTCCAATTACAATTAGATAAGCAACGGCTATCTTCCAGCGAAGACTGGAAAAGATACGTTTATTTATCAGCAAAGTAATACCCAACTCCCCATTTTGTTAAAATCAATCCAGGACGTCCGGGGTCCGCTTCTATTTTCTCCCTCAGTCGCCTAATATGCACATCAACTGTTCTTAAGTCACCTAGATAGTCATATTTCCATACTGTCTCTAAGAGGTTTTCACGGCTGTATACCTTGCCTGGATTTTTAGCAAATAATTGAATTAAGTCAAACTCTTTTGCCGTAAGCTCTACTTCCTTTCCATCTATAGTAATACTTCTGTTCTCCAGGTTTAACATCATGTTTTTGACCTTTAAGACATTATCACTAATTGCATGGTTTAAACGGCGAAAAACGGCCTTTACTCTGGCCTTGAGTTCGAGAATGTTAAAGGGCTTTGTAATGTAATCATCAGCACCATATTCAAGGCCGAGTATCTTGTCCATATCCTCTCCCTTGGCTGTGAGCATTATCACCGGTACACTTGACTTCTCTCTAATATTTTGCAGTACTTTCAGCCCATTCATTTTAGGCAACATCACATCTAGAACTACTAAATCATATTCATTGCTGTCAAACTGGTCCAGGGCTTCTTCTCCATCATATGCCGCATCTATTCTATATCCGTCCTGTTTAAGACTAAAGGTAAGTCCCTTTACTATTGACGGTTCATCGTCTACTATTAAAATCCTCTTGTCCATAGGCCTACTATCCTTTCTAGTTTTATCAATATTTTATCATACCTACCCTGTAAAATCAATTTGGGTATGGGCTGCACCCTTTCATAAAGATGATGCGGTCAATCCACACATATAAAGTCTTTAAGGCCTTCATAAATCTTATTAGCTATACCAGACACATTCATAATGTCCTCATTAGATTTAAATCCATCCTTATCCTCCCTATAATTTATTATAGCCACAGCCCTTTTAGGGCCTATACTAGGCAATGTCTCCAGCATACTCTGACTAGCCGTATTTATATTAATTAGTCCGTTTTCTCCATCGTCACTTGCCTTGTCCGCTCCATCCTGAGGCGGCTCGACTATCATTTCTATATCTTCGCCTGGCTTCGGAATATAATACATGCCCTCATCCCTAACCTTGATAGCCAGGTTGACCTTGGACAAATCAGCTTCTGATGTTACTCCTCCAGCAGCACTTACTACATCTGCAAGCCTTTCTCCATCGTTAAGCTCTATTACACCCGGATGCATTATTGCCCCGGTAATGTATACCTTGATGGTTTTAACAGTGTCCCCCTCTTCGTCCTCTGTAGGAGCCGGTGTCTCAGTTGCGTCTGATGTCTTAGTTGACTCTGGTGCCTCAGTAAGCCCTGCCGCATCAGTCCCTCTTAGTACCTCTGTCTCATCATCTCCTGAAAAATAGACACCATAAAGGAGGATACTAGCTAGTATTATTATAACCGCAGCCATTATAATGAATAAACGTTGTTGTATACGGTCCAAATGAAACACATACATCACCCCACAACAAAATTTATATATATATTCGTTCTCAGTTTGCAAATACCTCTTATTGCTGGCTAATTTGTTAATTTTTATTTTTGCTCAGACCCGCCAGCTATTATTCACTCCCTTTTTGCAAGTAATAGGCTCCTTACCATTTATAGCTAATGGAAAGTTAGGCCCACAAATTTATTCAAAGTGATGAATTGACAAGACCTATATGTTATAATTAATTTATATGAATTAAGAAGGTTCTTTTTAGCCTATATAACCACTAGAAATGATTAGAGGTAACTACATGAAAAAATATATCACAACAATAATCATAGTATTTGTCACTTTAAATATATGCTCCATCTTCGCAATTGCTCCATTGGCCAATACATTAGATACTGGTGCTATTTCTAATGATGTCTTGATAGATGCTAAGGATGAGCTGCTGCCACCACCCATTCTAGCTGCAGAATCTGCTGTTGTTATCGACCGGGAGTCTGGGGAAATCCTATATAGTAAGAGGCCATATGAAATAAGGTATCCTGCCAGCACAACAAAGGTCCTTACTGCACTCTTGACCATAGAGCATGGGGACCTAAGTGACATAGTTACAGTAGGAGGAGAAGTCAACATAATCCCTTGGGATAGTTCAAAAGCAGGCCTTTACCCAAGTGAAGAAATATCCGTCGAACACTTATTATATGGTCTTATGATTAATTCAGGAAATGACGCTTCCAATACTCTGGCTGTATATATAGCTAGAAAGGTAAGTGGACAGGAATTACCTATGCAGGAAGCCCTCGAATACTTCAATGGCATGATGAACACGCGTGCAAGGGAGGCAGGCGCAGAAAACTCCAATTTTACTAATGCCCACGGTTACCATGACCCCCACCATTATTCAACTGCATATGACCTTGCCATGATCACAAGGGCTGCAATGGACCATGACCTTTTTTGTCAAGTCGTTATCACGCCCTCTGTTGAAACCGTTTATTGGCAAAATGGTGAACCCCGCTATTGGGCAAATAGAAACAGGCTTTTGCTAGAAAATAACAAGGAATACTACCAATATGCCACAGGCACTAAGACAGGCTATACTGGTAGCGCGGGAAACTGTCTAGTTTCATCTGCTAGTAAGGACGGTCTCGACCTTATAAGCGTAGTCTTAAAATCAGACCCAGAGAATCAATGGAGTGATTCTAGGAGCCTTTTAGAGTATGGCTTTTGGAATTTTACCCGTACTTGTCTTATAGAGCATGGCAGTATAGCAGAAACGCTTCCAGTAGAACAGGATTCAGGTAACCCTTTGGGTAGCTTGCCCCTAATGGTAGCAGGCGAAACTACGGAAAAAATCATAAATAAAAATGATGTCCATAAAATAGAGCGAACAATAATATGGAATCAGACAGTATTAGCTGATAGCCAAGGCAGCGATGGATTACCTAGGCTAAAGGCTCCCGTAAAAAAGAATCAGATGGTAGGAGAGCTTCGCTATATTCTAGACGGAGAAGTTATTGCTAAGTCCCCCCTCATTGCTGTAAGGGAGATACAGGCCATAGGGTTTGTTGAAAAATTTCAGTCAGATGACACAAATAGGTTCGATTACCTGGTCCTCATCCTTGTCATCCTATGTGGATATATACTGGTAAAGGTAATCCTGGCTAGGATAAAACGGAAGAAAAGAAGGTATTATTATTTCAGATAAGTTTTTTACAAAAAAGGAAGGATGGACCACTATAAACCCATCCTTCCTTTTTCTGCCCATATTTGATCCTAGGTCAAGACGCCCACTTCTATAAGTGCGCGTTCACTCGTCTTGTCCGCTTGAGATTGATCTTTTTTCAGCGTCCGCCCAAAGTCTCTCAATGTTGTAAAATTCTCTTTCTTCCTTGTGAAAAAGATGGACTATAACATCCCCATAGTCGAGGACAATCCATCGTCCGTCCCTTCTACCGCCATCTATGTGCCTTGGTTCTATGCCCTTGTCTGACATCCTTTTATTGACCTCATCATAGAGGCCCTTAACCTGGCTCTCGGTCCTGCCTGACCCTATAACAAAATAATCTGCTATTACCGTAAGTCTACTAATATCTAATATTACGACATCAGCAGCCTTTTTGTCATCAAGCATTCCTACTATTTCCTCAGCTATAATTTTGGAAGTCTTCAATCACTTTCCTCCTTTTTTAAATCTAGGTGGTTCTTGCCCTGTCACTAGCAGTATTATATCATTTCTAGCATCTATAGAAGCGGGATGTAATAAGCCGCCTTTTTTAATTACGTGGTCTATTGAGGACTCAAAGGCCATTAAAAGCGCCTTATTTATATCAACCTGTGCACATTCCCTTATCTCATCTACCCCAGGATAGGTTCGCATTGGTTCTATATGGTCGGCTAAACAAATAACCTTTTCCAGTAATGACATTCCCCTTTTACCTGTGGTATGACATCTTATAGCCTTTATTACTTCCATATCCTTTATCCCGAACATATCGGCCGCCAGATATGCACCTAAGGGTGCGTGTAGTAATGCCCTGCTTTTGATAGCAATCTCATCAGGCTCATAGCTATACCCTTTACACAGTTCTAGCATTTTTTCGTATGGAAGGCATTTTGCGCAATCGTGTATCATACCAACCAGCTCGGCCTTTTTAACATCGGCCCCGTAAAGTTCTGCCAGCTTGCCTGCGTATTTGGATACATTAACAGAATGCCTTAGCCTTTTTTTATCTATCAGCGCCCTGAGAATGCCCATATATTCCGGCTTTATCATTCCTGTCTTCTCCCCTATATAATCGACTCTTTGCTATATATTCCTCGATAGCATCCGGCACTAAGTACTTAATGCTCTTTTTTTGAGTTATTTTCTGTCGAATTTCACTTGACGATAATGATATCATGGGGCCCTCCATAAAGCAAACCTTGACCTTATAGGTGGATTTTAGCGCTTTTGCCTCATCCGACAGTGCTTGCATGTCAAGACCCGGCCTTTTAAATACAAGGAAATCACATAGGCTAGCGATTAGGTCAAAGCTTCTCCAGTTGCGTAAATCCAGCAGAGTATCTCCGCCTATGATATAGGAAAACCTTGTCACATTTGGATATATGCTCTTTAGCTGTATTAGGGAATCATAGGTGTATGTAGTCCCTTGCCTGCTAACCTCTATTTTGCTGACTGAAAAGTTGGCATTACCCTCGAGAGCCAGCTCTAGCATTTTTATCCTTTCTGAAGCAGGTTGTAAGTTCCTGTTTTTTTTGTGAGGGGGATCTCCGGTCGGCAAAAACAATACATGGTCTAGACAATGCTCAGCCCTTGCCGTCTCGGCCATGATAAGATGTCCTAGATGAACTGGGTCAAAGGTCCCGCCCATAATACCTAATTGGTTAAATGCTCTCATAGTGTGTCCCCTTTTTTATCCTAACTATATATTTTATACATATTACTTGAAAAAGTACAGATACCTTTTGATAAACTATATAAATACATCTACCCGTTTAAAAAAATAGATTATTGTCAAAAATCTACTTAGGGAGGTGCGACCTATGAAGCTTAGAAATTTATTATCAACCATTAAAGAAAGATACAAAAGACTGGCCTACCGCTACAAACTAAACAGCTTTTACCTTTATAATGGCCAAGCCCCGTCTGTTCTTGCCAGACTTTTTAATCTCATATTCGCTGAAACCCTTGTGTTTCTTTTATCATATATATGGTTTTTGAACAGATTAAACCGTCCGCTGACTGCACTGGCACTTTCTATAGTATTGACCTTATTGCTAAACATATCATATTGGCTACAGAAAAAAAAGCGACTGGCTAATAAACGCCGTACAAAGAGAAAAGAGCTTGCTAGAGACTGTCTTCTTGACATCCTTATTAGGCAAAGTCCAGATGAATTCAAATGGCAAATCTTAAGGCTTGTACTTAAAATACCTGGTGCTGGTAGTATCAAGGCCAAGGGTGGTTTTCTTGAGACAACCATTAAGGGGCGAAAAATGGCTATCGGCTACTATAACGATCGGTTTGCTGATGATATATCGCCCCAGTTCCTTTCTGCATTTCTGGTTAAAATCAAGGATGCTGGCTATGATGAGGCCATATATCTGACCTCCGGTGTCTACAGCGATAAATGTAAGTCCTATGCAAAGAAAAAAAGGAGAGTAAGGTTACACCTTTTAGATAAGCACAAGCTGCTAGATATAATGGAGGGTCTTGGCATGGTCCCTGACGATAAAGTCATCGATTCACTGGTGAAAAAAAAGCTTGAAGACAGCAGGCAAGACTATACAAGGCTTCGCAAGGAAATCTTGGCACCCAGGCGTAGGAGAAGTTACCTTGGCTATGCCTTCTTCTTCGCTATTGCATCTATCATAATCAATGTTTTCAAGCTTTACTATATGATTTTTTCCCTCATATTTTTCTCGCTTGCCCTTATCTCCTGGTTTAATAGTCGTACTAAACCAGATGTTGCTGAAAGCAGGGGGGAAGTAATTGACCTACTCATATCAGATAATACCCAAAAAGACAATTGGCAAAGCGTCTAAGGAAGCTCTATCCTTGGGTTTTCTCTGGATCTTTTATAGATAACAAATTTGTTACCGATAACCTGAACTCCATCTGCCCTTGTTTTTTCTACCGTTAAATCACAGGCCTCTTTAGCAGATAGGTCCGAATTGTCTAGAACACTTATCTTTATAAGCTCTCTAGCCTCCAACGCCTCCTTGATTTGCTCTATGAAATTGTCAGTGATTCCGCCCTTACCTATCTGGAAAATCGCATCATAGCTATTGGCAATGCCTCTCAAATGGCTCCTTTGTTTACTAGTTAACATAAATCTATTCACCCTCTTTTTACTTGTCTAAGGCAGGCCTCTAGCCTGCCTCAATGTTTAGTCTAACATAAACCCTTGGCCCTTAATCAATAAAGTCAAAGGAGAAATCATTTATATGTACAGTGTCCCCGTCATTAACACCAGCTTCTCTTAAAGCATCAATAACCCCATGTTTCCTTAGTGCTCTTTGAAAGTACTGGAGAGAATCATGGTCATCTAGATTGATCATCACTAATAGTCTGTCCATCATAGGTCCAGAAAGCAGATATTCATCGCCCTCTTTATTAATCTCAAAGGGGACTTCTTCAATCTGACTATCTATATCCAGCTCATCCTCCAAGCTTTCGAGCTCAGGTATCTCGGTAAGCATTTGCATTAGCTCATTGAGTAGTGGCTCAAAGCCCTTGTTTTGGACTGCGGAAATCGGGAAAACCTTGTATCCTTGCGGCTCCAACAAAGCCCTTAATTCCTTTATGTTTTCTCCTGCCCCAGTTATATCCATCTTATTAGCTGCGATGATCTGCGGCCTCTCAGCTAGCTTTACACTGTATTTTTGGAGCTCTTTATTAATCCCTTGGAAATCATCTAGGGGATTTCGACCTTCAACCCCTGACACATCTATGACATGGACCAAAAGCCTAGTCCTTTCAATATGTCTTAAAAATTTAAGTCCCAAGCCTACACCCTGGTGGGCTCCCTCTATAATACCCGGAATATCAGCCATAACAAAGGAGGAATTGTCCCTAACCTTTACTACGCCAAGATTGGGTTTAAGGGTTGTAAAGTGGTAGTCCGCTATTTTGGGCCTAGCAGCAGACAATATGGATAGGATAGTTGACTTGCCCACATTGGGAAACCCTACTAGTCCCACATCTGCAATTGATTTAAGCTCCAAAACGATATTTCTTTCCTGCCCCTTTTGACCCTGTTTAGCAAACTTGGGCGCCTGTCGTGTTGGCGTTGCAAAATGAACATTGCCTTTACCGCCTCGTCCTCCACGGGCTATTACCCTTTTTTCTCCACTCACCTTTAAGTCAGCCAGTACATAGCCAGTTTCCTCATCGCGGATAGTGGTCCCAGGGGGGACCTTAATTACCAGGTCTTGGCCATCCTTACCAAACCTTTTCTGGCCCTTGCCACCCTCACCGTTTTGTGCTTTAAATTTCTTTTTGTACCGGAAATCTATTAGTGTATGGAGGCCTTCACTTGCCACAAATACGATACTACCCCCATCTCCACCATCTCCGCCATCGGGACCTCCATTTGGTATGTATTTTTCCCGGCGAAATGATACGGACCCATGACCTCCGTCTCCAGCCTCTACATGGATTTTAACCAAGTCTACAAACAATGTTAATCACCTACAAATTGAATTATATCGATATATGATACCCTCACCATAAAAAAAACTCACTGCCAGAGGCAGTGAGCCACGTGATTACGCTTGTGCAGCAACCAGATCCTTATCTGGGTAAACGCTTACCTGTTTTCTTTTCTTACCCGTGTGCTCAAATTTTACTATACCATTTACCCTTGCAAATAATGTATCATCTTTTCCGATACCAACATTATTTCCGGGATGTATCTTTGTACCTCTTTGTCTCACTAAAATATTACCTGCCAGGACAAATTGTCCGTCTCCGCGTTTTACACCTAATCGCTTAGATTGGCTGTCTCGACCGTTACGAGAGCTACCTACTCCTTTTTTAGATGCAAACAATTGTATATCCATAATAAACATTAATTTCCCTCCTTCTCTTCTATGGAGATAAAACTCTTATAGCCGTATTCTATACTCTTAAGTCCAGCAGTCATTGTCTTGAGAATCGTATCAGCAACAGCCTTGTCATCCTTAGACAAATATTTGGGTAGGATACAGTCTATATGCCCCTCCGCCTGTTGGTATTCAGGCTCTATGCCCGCAATATCCGTAAGGCCCAATACTGCAGTCTGTACAACAGCCGATACTGCTGCGCAGACTATATCTTTTCCTGCTTCGTCATAACCTGAATGACCGCCTACTATAAACCTGCTTATGAATCCTTTTCCATCGTATTTAATAGTAATCTTAATCATTCAATCATCATCTTTAACTGCTTATTTTCGTAATCTGAATCTTTGTATAGGGCTGACGGTGGCCTTGCTTTTTTCGATAATTTTTCTTGGGCTTGAATTTGAAAACGACTATCTTTTTGCCCTTGCCGTGGCCGACAACATTAGCTTCTACTGAAGCTCCATCAACAATTGGTGAACCTGCTTTGAAACCATTGTCATCGCTTACCGCTAATACTTCGTCAAACTTTACCGTAGAACCCTCGGCATTTTCCAGCTTTTCAACGTTCAAGACATCTCCCTCTTGAACCCTGTACTGTTTTCCGCCTGTCCTTATAATAGCATACATTAATAAAGCACCTCCTCTAACCAGTCTCGCCGAATAATGGTACCCATTTGGAATTTAAACCATACTCGTGCGGCTTACACGAAGACAATTGTACCATAGTTACTTTTTATATGTCAACATTTCTTCCTACTTTATAATTATAGGTTGCAAGCTTAATTTCATTACATATTATTAGGGCAGTAGATCCTGCCTATACCACCGCAGTGGGGGCAAGGCTTTAGCAGTGAAGCAGACAACCTGACTCTGGCCTTTTTTCTTGTCATTTCTACAAGGCCCAATCCGGTAAAGCCTAATACATTGGTCTTGGTCCTATCCCTTTTTAAGGCTTGCTTAAAGGCCTTCAGTACTGCTTGACGGTGCTTATCGGTTTCCATATCTATAAAATCAATAACAATGATGCCACCTATATCCCTCAGCCTTATCTGGGCAGCTATCTGCTCTGCCGCCTCCAGGTTGGTTTTCAAAACTGTATCCTCAAGGTCGATCCTACCAACGTATTTGCCTGTGTTTACATCAATAACAGTCAAGGCTTCAGTAGGCTCTATGATTAAGTATCCTCCGCTTTTAAGCCATACCTTCCTCTGTATCGCTGCTTCGATTTTGTCCTCTATTCTAAATTGCACAAATATCTCCCTAGAGGGGTCAAAGTACTCTACCCTGTTTTTACTGCTTGGGCCTATTTTATCAACCCATGATAAAACCCTGTGGTATTGGTCAAGATCGTTCACAACAAACTTTTCTACATCCTGTGTAAATAGGTCACGAAAGGTCCTGTATACTAGGCTTTCATCCCTGTGTAGAGGTCTTGGGACCTGGCCCTTTACCTCTTGAACTTTTAACTCTTTCCAAAGCCCCATGAGTATATCTACTTCCCGTTTGAATGCTTCTGCCCCCTTGTCGCTGGCAGCAGTCCTCAGTATAAGCCCCATATCCTCAGGCCTTATCTCCTGAGCAAGGCTCTTTAGGCGTTTTCTCTCCTCCTCGCCTACAATCCTTTTTGACACCCCTATATAATTGGCCATTGGGATAAGTACTGCGTATTTGCCCGGAAGCGTAATGTTGGTTGTTACTCTTGCCCCCTTTGATCCTATGGCTTCTTTATCTACCTGGACTGTGATTTCTTGTCCTTCTCTGAGCACCTCTTCTATGGGCCTGTTTTCTGCATTATCTACATCATCTATATACAAGAAGGCATTTTTTTCAAGACCGATATCTACAAATGCGGCTTGCATACCGGGTAATATGTTTAGTACCCTGCCCCTATAAATATTGCCGACAGTCCTTTGGTTTTGGCTATCCTCTATATATAGCTCTGCTAGCTCTCCATCCTCTAAAACTGCTACCCGTGTTTGTATCTTTTCATAATCGATTATTATTTTTCTGTCCACACCGATACTATACCTCCCCCAAAGCCAGTGGCGTCTGCCATTCTTCCTCATGCTTTATATATATGCCAGTCCTGTGGATATCTAGTGATATACCCTCTTCATCCTGTCCCATGAAGGCCAATAGTTTGCTGATTACAACCTCTGGTTTTACATTCCCCCTACTACCCGACATTAGACACAGCAATACATCCATATGCAAGGCATCATCTAGCTGCATATCAAATATACCGTCCCTTATGTCCACCTGCCTTATTCCTCTCTTACCAGGCTTATCATATATGATTTCCTTTTGTTGCATAAACTTATTAATTGCCTGGTCAACTTTTGAGAGCTTTTTACTGGTGCTGACCCTGTAATCAGCCCTCCCCACAAGGCTCATTAGGGATGGTACAGACCTGTCGACCTTGGTTGCTCCTGTGACACTTATGCCCTGGGGAAGGTGGTCACTAAAGGATTGAAGCAGGTCATAAACGTCTACCTTTTCATCTAATATAATGTCCATATATTCAGTACTGCTTGTAACACCAACGGACAGGGGCAATGCAAATGATAGCCTAGGATGAGGGTTGTATCCCTCTGAAAATGCAACAGGTATCTTGGCCCTACGAATGGTCCGCTGTATACTCCTCATTAGGTCCAGGTGGGAAATGTATCTGACCCTGTCCTCCCTGGTGTATTCTATAAAAACCCTCATAAGCAAAGTCCCTCCCCTAACCTTATAATACCACAGTCGGTGCACTCTTCCCGGCAATCAGGCGTTACTTCTCCCTGCAGGGCCCTTTGGTATTCACTCCACAAAAAGGCCTTAGAAACACCTACATCAATATGGTCCCAGGGGAAAACCTCATCCTTGTCCCTCTTGCGGTAGGCATAAAAGCCTGGATCTATACTACATTTATCAAAGGCATCCAGCCAGTTTTCTAAATTGAAGTGCTCAGACCAGCCATCAAACCGAGCCCCATTTTGCCATGCGGCGTACAGTACCTTGCCTAAACGTCTGTCTCCCTTGGCAAAAACAGCCTCCATAAAACTGGTTTCAGGGTCATGCCAATTAAAATTGACCCGCCTATTTCTAAGCATTTTTCCTAGCCTTTCTTGTTTATCGCCCAATTGTTCAATAGTATTTTGCGGCTCCCATTGGAAGGGCGTGAAAGGCTTTGGGACAAAGGAGGATGCACTAACGCCAACCTTGAGTCCCCTCTGTCTCTTTTCCTTTTCAACCGAGTAATAGCAGTCAAGGGTACTACGGACCAGGTCCCCTATTCCATCAATATCATCATCCACCTCAGTTGGCAGACCTATCATAAAGTAAAGCTTTATGCTATTCCAGCCTGACTCAAATGCATCTGTGACAGACCTAGTAAGGTCCTCTTGTGTAATCCCTTTGTTTATTACATCCCTAAGCCTTTGAGTGCCAGCCTCAGGGGCAAAGGTCAAACCTGTCTTCCTAACCCTTTGAACCTGCTCTATAAATTGTTTTGCAAAGGAGTCAAGCCGCAAAGATGGCAGCGATAATGATACTCTTTTAGGTAGGTACTTTTCCACCAGGGAAGTGACTAAGTCCTCTAGCTCTGAGTAGTCACCAGTACTCAAGGAGGCCAGGGACATTTCCTCATAGCCTGTAGTGGATATAAGCTTGTCTGCCATATCAAGTAGTTTGTCAACAGAGCGTTCCCTTACGGGACGATATATCATGCCTGCTTGGCAAAAACGGCACCCCCTCGTGCAGCCCCTAAAGATCTCAAGCATGATCCTGTCATGTACTATCTTCATAAAGGGGACGATTATTTTATCCGGAAAATACGCAGAATCCAAATCCTTTACGATGCGCTTTTCAATAGTCTCTGGCACCCCACTATTGTTTGGTTTAATTGATATGACTTGTCCACTATCCGCATAGTCTATATCATAAAATTTCGGCACATAAATACCCTTTATTTTAGCCGCTCCTTGTAAAAATTGTTCACGACTGCCTCCCTGCTTTTCCCATGTCTTGTATAGGTCAAGTAGGTCATCTATGACCTCCTCTGCCTCCCCTAGGACTGCAAGGTCGATAAAGTCCGCCAATGGCTCGCAGTTGTATACACAGGGCCCCCCTACTAAAACAAAGGGATCTCCCTCGCCCCTTTCCGCAGCCAATAGGGGAATCTGCCCTAGGTCTAGCATATTGAGTATATTGGAATAGCTCAATTCATACTGGAGTGTGAAGCCTATAAAATCAAATGCTGACAGGGCTTCCTTGGTCTCCAGGGCAAAAAGTGGAAGCCTTTCCTCCCGCATTTTTTCCTCCATATCTACCCACGGTGCAAAAACCCTCTCGCAATAGGTGTCCTCTCTCTCATTTAGCAGATGGTAAAGTATCTTCATGCCAAGGTGTGACATACCTACCTCATAAACATCCGGGAATGCAAATGCAAAGCGGATATCCACATAATGCGGATTCTTTTCAATCATATTGTATTCATTGCCCATATAACGTACAGGCTTGCTAACTTGTCCTAAAACTCTATCTAATACTTGCTTGTCCACAGGCTGCCTCCTCAAAACGATTACTCTTATATTGTGTAATTACTGGTGTAAACCATACCGAATATAGTATATATTTTCTCCAGTTGCTTGTAAAATCCTTTATTTTCTATATGCCCCTACTTTCTGCCCCTATTTTTTTAAGAGACGTCCAACATAGACATTTGCACCAAAATCTATTATAC
>DASRNC010000038.1:0-11692 GCA_035647595.1 Bacillota bacterium
ACTATATATATACTTGAAAAGGACCATGGCCATGCCCACGTGGTTGATATTGCTGAGCGCTTGGGGATAACAAACCCAAGTGTGACTAAGGCAATGAACAAATTGAAAAAGGAAGGCCTAATCAATAAGGAAAGCTATGGACATATAACTTTAACAAAAAAGGGAAGGGCAACTGCGGAAAAAATCTACCACAAGCACTGCATAGTCGCCAAGTTTTTAGAAAAAACCCTAGACCTCTCTTCTAAGGAAGCCTCCATAAATGCATGTAGGATGGAGCACATAATTACCGATAAAATGCTAGAAGCAATTGAGGATTATTTTCAAAAACCAAAGGAGTAAGTGCTTTCCCGTGCTCCCATGCAATTATTTAAGAGCTTATTTTGAGCCATAGTTAGCCCAAGCCAACTTTGTCCCTATATATACAAGCATAAATATTAAATCTATATAAATAGAAAGGAAAATACTATGACCTTAAAGGATGCTAAAAATGGAGAAATATATGTAGTCGAAGATTCAATAATTAGTCAACCTGTAAAGCGAAGGTTAGAGGCAATGGGCCTAATAGAAGGGACCTTGATCCGTAAAAATAACCAAGCCCTAGATGGGTCTATTATTTTTATGGTAAGGGGAACAAGGCTTGCCATAGGCAAAGAATTGGCTCAAGCTATTACTGTAAAAAAAGCCCTTGCAAGTGATTTAGGAAAGGGAAGGAGAGGCTATGGGCCTGGTCATGGAAGGAGACGCGGTCCTGGCATGGGCCATAGGAAGGGCTGTGGCAAAGGGCAGGCTATGGGTAGACAAGCAGGAAAAGGATGCAGAGAAATGGGGGTTGACAATTGGTAGGCAAGGCTATGGCAAATGACACTATGGAAAAAGTTAATGACAGGCAAAAAGAGCTACAAATAGGCTTTATCGGCAACCCTAATAGTGGCAAAACTACCCTCTTTAATGCCTATACAGGTGCTAGGCTAAAGGTTGCAAACTGGCCGGGTGTAACGGTAGAGAAAAAGCAGGGAGTATTTAAATACCACAACCATGTATATAAATTGGTAGATTTACCAGGGATTTATAGCCTGACTTCATACTCTATAGAGGAAAAGGTTAGCCGCCAATATATACTAAGCGACGATGTAGACCTTATAGTTGATGTTGCTGATGCCTCAAACCTTGAGAAAAACTTATATTTGGTTCTCCAGCTAATTGAAATTGGTAAACCAGTAGTCTTGGCGCTTAACATGATGGATGTTGTTGAGGAAAGGGGCATGGTGATAGACTTGCACCGCCTTCATGAAACGCTAGGGATACCAGTTATACCTGTATCCGCTAGGAAAAAAACAGGTTTGGATATTCTCATGCATGCGGTATCCCATAGCACAGAGCCTGAATCAGGGGATGAGCCTGTAGTTATTTATAGTGACCTTATCGAAGGAAAGATAAGCAAGATTATCCAAAGGCTTGTAGACTATGATCCCAATATCTACAATCCACGCTTTTATGCCATTAAGCTATTAGAGCAGGATCCTCAAGTAATGCAGGCCTATCCTATTGAGCTTTCTGATATTGTAAACAAGAGCTACGAAACAGAGATTATAAATGAAAAGTATGACTTTATTGAAGAGATTGTTGAAGAGGTCCTTATAAATAGGCAAGAGAAAGCAATGGTCACAGACAAAATTGATAGTATACTCACCCATAAAGTATGGGGGGTACCTATATTCTTGGGTATAATGGGCCTTATCTTCTTCCTAACGTTTGCTATTGGTGGTGGAATACAGGGTATGCTGGAGGAATGGCTTGAAAGCTTTAGTATATGGACAGAAGCTAGTCTCTTAGGACTAAATGCAGGCCATGTTCTGACATCCCTGATCGTAGACGGTATTATAGCGGGGGTAGGCACAATTGTTACATTTTTGCCCAATATAGCCATCCTATTTTTAGCCCTAGCCTTTTTAGAGGATAGTGGCTACATGGCCAGGATAACCTATGTCATGAATGGGCTAATGAGCAAGGTGGGTTTGTCAGGCAAGGCGTTAATACCAATGCTACTTGGCTTTGGCTGTACTGTTCCTGCTATCATGGCTACTAGGACCCTGGAAAACCAAAGGGATAGGATAAAAACAATACTAATCACTCCCTTTATGTCCTGTGCTGCTAAAATACCGATTTATATCTTGCTATCGGGGCTCTTTTTTGGTAAGTACGCACCACTAGCAGCCCTGTCCATGTATATTATAGGGCTTGTGACAGGCCTTTTAACTGCATATGTAGTTAACAAGCTAGAAAAAAGAATAGACAAAAAGAAAAACAGAAGGCAGGAGCTAGAGGTCAACCAACTACTAATTGAGCTTCCGGAATACAAGACCCCCAATGCCCATAGTATTTTTATCTATGTCTGGGAAAACGTTAAGGCATACTTAACCAAGGCGGGGACAACAATTTTCCTAGCTTCGGTGGTCCTATGGTTTATTTTAAGGTTTGGAACAACAGGTTTTGTAGAGGATATGTCCCTGAGCTTTGGTGCTTCTATAGGGCGTATCTTAGTCCCAGTACTTGCGCCAGCAGGACTTGGGTTTTGGCAGATAGGGGTCTCTTTAATAGCTGGTCTAGCTGCAAAAGAAGTAGTGGTTTCATCTATGGGTATCCTATTTGGTGTCGCCAACATAGAGTCTGCCATGGGGCTTAGTGCCATGCAACAAACATTGGGAGCAATTGGATTTGGCCCATTAAACGCATACTCTATGATGATTTTCGTATTGTTCTACACACCATGTGTTGCAGCCCTTGCAGTGATAGGTCAAGAGTTAAAGTCAGTAAAATGGACAGCATTAGTCTTCCTATTCCAGCTAGTGTTTGCTTGGTTAGGTTCAGTATTGGTTTACCAAATAGCAGGCTTGTTTTTCTAAATAGACTTTTAGGCTTGTTTTTCTAAATAGACTTTTAGGATTGTTAAAGGAAAGTAAAAGAGAAAGGGAGTATGACTATGGCACCATATATTATTGGCGCTCTAATCGGAGCCTATCTTGGGTATTTGATATATAGGCAAGTGAAAAACATAAAAGAAAAAAACTATTGCGGTAGTTGTGCTGGGTGTCCTTCAGCCCAAAGTTGTGGGCAAATCAAGGAAGCCAATGGGAAGGAAGCCCCCACATCTTAGGCGGCGGGCGTAGGTCACGTGCTAAAAATATACAGGTAGTAGGGACTTGTCCGCTAATCTGGAGCATGATTTCCAGGTTGGCGGTTTTTTTATTGCTCCTATGTCAAGATAGCCACCTCTCGAAGTGATGCCTTCACTTAGCACCAAAAAAGTTATTGACATATATCATAAATGGGATACAATGAGTATAAATGACATATGTCACAAACTTTTTCAACAAGGAGTGGGGTGAGGAATAGTGGCTAGACCGATGAAAAGGAGAAGGGTTTGCAGGCTGCCGGATAGCAATAGGTACGGCCCTCTTAATTCAAAATTGGCCGATGATGCCTATATTAATATGACGGTTGATGAATACGAGACCATAAGGCTCATAGATTTAGAGGGTTATAACCAGCAGGAATGTGCAGACCAAATGAATATAGCCCGTACAACAGTTCAAGGTATATATGTGGAGGCTAGAAAAAAGCTGGCTGAATCACTGGTGAATGGCAGGGCGCTCCTAATAGAAGGGGGTGAATATAGGATTTGTGAAGGCTTGGGGAGGGGCTGTGGCCGGGGTTGCCAAAGGCATGGTCGATCTAGGCCAATGCGGTTTACTGGCGAGGATGAGCTATAAATTTAAAAGGGAACGGAGGATATTTATGAAAATAGCAATACCAGTTGATGGAAGGGACATGGATACAAGGGTCTGCAGGTCGTATGGGCGGGCTCCCTATTTCCTAATTTATGATACAGAAAGCAAGGAAAGTGCTTTTATTGAAAACCGTGCAGCAAGGAGCACAGGTGGTGCTGGGATAATAGCTGCCCAGCTAGTAGTGGACAATAAGGTTAAGGCTTTATTGACACCAAGGTGTGGGCAAAATGCTGCTGACGTACTTAAGACCGCTGATATAGACATATATAAAACAGAAACTGATTCGGTTAAGGACAATATCAAGTCCTTTATAGCTGGAGACCTTTCCCTCCTAGATGAGATCCATGCTGGATTTCATAGGCACGGAGGAAATTAATATGACAATAGCTGTCCTAAGTGGTAAAGGAGGGACAGGAAAGACCCTGGTAGCCGTGAATTTAGCTAGTCTGGCAGGGGATTCAGTATATATAGACTGTGATGTAGAGGAGCCAAATGGCCACTTGTTCTTTAAACCTAAAGCCATTAAAGAGGAAGAAGTAACAGTAAAAATCCCAAGGGTGGATAATGACCTTTGCAATGGTTGCCGAAAATGCGTTGATTTTTGCAATTTCAATGCCCTTGCCTATACAGGGAATAAATTAATGGTTTTTGAGGATGTCTGCCATTCCTGTGGTGGATGTACCATCCTTTGTCCTAAAAAGGCCTTAAGTGAAAAAGAAAGACCCATTGGCAGGGTTGAAAAGGGCCAAGCGGGAGGGGTTAGTCTTTATACTGGGATACTAAATCCAGGTCAAGCCTCGGGTACCCCCATTATAAAAAGGCTGCTTGCTGACAAGAAGGATAGGGTGGGCAGGGATACCTTTATAGATTGTCCTCCTGGCAGTGCCTGTATAGTGATGGATAGCATTAAGGATGCGGACTATTGTGTCTTAGTAGCTGAACCTACAGTCTTTGGGGTCCACAACCTTAAGATGGTCTATGACCTGGTCAGGCTATTTGACAAGCCATTTGGTGTGATACTTAACAAGTGCTTGGAGGAAGAAAATCCTGCAGAGAAGTTTTGTTTAGACCGGGATATCAGAATTTTAGGCCGGATTCCCTATGATAGCGAGCTCGGATTCTTAAATTCTAATGCAAGGATAGTGGCCAGTGAAGATAAAAAATACCGGGACATCTTTACCTCCTTGCTAAAGGCAGTTACCAAGGAGGTGGACTATGAAGGAGCTACTAATCCTTAGTGGTAAGGGGGGGACTGGCAAGACAACAATAGCAAGTGCATTAATAAGGCTTTCCAGCGCCAGGGCATATGCGGATTGTGATGTAGATGCCCCCAATCTCCACCTTATAGCCGGTTGGGAGACAAGGCCCCAAAGGAAGGATTATTATGGCTTGCCCATGGCCAACATAGATCCTGACACTTGCATTGAATGTGGTAAATGTAAGGACTACTGCCGGTTTGATGCGATTTCGGCCAAGGGGGGCTACAAGGTAAACCCCTTTGCCTGTGAAGGCTGTGGCCTTTGTGCCCACCTTTGTCCCACTCGGGCCATTGCTATGGAGGAAAATATCGCTGGAGACCTATATTTGTATGCTGATAAAGAGAGGGCCTTTTCCACAGCCCAGCTTAAAATGGGGAGCGGTACATCTGGCCTATTGGTTAGCCAGGTGAAAGAACAGATGAAATCGGCTGCAGCTGGTGTAGATTTGGCAATAATTGATGGCTCTCCCGGCATTGGATGCCCTGTTATTGCGTCGCTTAGCGGGGTGGATATGGTTTTGATAGTCGCTGAGCCTACCATTTCCGGTATAAGTGATATGGGCCGTATCATAAATACTGCCATGAAGTTTGGCACTAGGATACTAGTATGTATCAATAAATTTGACACCAATATTGAGAATTCGGAAAAAATACAAGCCTTTTGCCAAGAGCATAAACTGCCCCTAGTTGGCAGGATACCCTTTGACCCCCTAGCAGTCAAGGCCATAAATAATGGGCAATCCATAGTCGATATAGAATGCCCATCAGGAAGTGCAGTAAGAGGGATTTACAATGAGATAAGGAAGGAACTTTGTAAAAGGAATTAACTAAGTCGAGCTGCAAGTATATTAGAGAAATTGGAGGATGAAAAAATGTTTAAAATTGCTGTAGCAAGTGATAAGGGTATGGTTACCGACCACTTTGGCCATTGTGAAGATTTTGTGATCTTTGAGACTGACAATAAGCAAATTACCTCTAGTGAAACCATCCCAAATCCTGGACACAGACCTGGGTTTTTGCCCAACTTCTTAAATGATATGGGTGTAAAGGTGATTATTTCAGGAGGTATGGGCGGAGGGGCTATTGAAATCTTCAATGAAAACAAAATTGAGGTTATAGTAGGAGCTAGCGGCAGGGCCAAAGCGGTAGTGGAGGCATACCTAGGGGCCGGCTTATCTTCTACAGGTTCCACCTGCCATGAACACAAGTATCATGATGAGTGCGGGAATTAGGAAACTAGCACAACCAATAATGGGTAGCCAGACCAGTGAGCCCCTAGGATGGGGTGGTTTTTCTATTATTGTCTTGGTAGCTATGCACTGAATAAGGCATTTACATTAGGCCTAGGGGTGTGTATAATTAGATGAACTGATCTCTACCAAGGAGGAAGGATGAAAATGTTGAAAAACTGGAAAAAAAGGGTCACTACCGCTATAATTATTATACTGGCAATGGTTGTTGCAGGCTGTGGCATGATAGGTGTCAATGATGAAAAGGACAGAAAGCAAGTGGTGGCACAAGTAAACGGCAAAGAAATACTAAAGGGTGAAGTTATAGATGAATTTGACTTGTATTCAGCTGTATATGGTGTGCAGGAGGACCAGGAAAAAGAAATAAAGTTGCAGATCCTCGATCAACTTGTAAATAGGGCCATTATAATTCAAAAGGCCAAGGAAGCCGGTTTTGAGCTTAATGATGACTACAGGCAAAAGGCCGAAGAGGACAAGGATGCCTTTGTACAGCAGGATGCTGACCAGCAGAAGGCTGAGGACGAAAATGAAAATGATGGGCCAACAATGACCGATGAAGAATACTTGGAGCAGGCAAGGACCGATTTTGAAAACTGGCTGGAGGGCATTGGCATGAGTGAGAAACAATATGTTGACCGTATCGCTGACGACATGCTTTTGCAGGATTATTTTAAAGACCTAACTGGTGATGTAACAGTTGAGGATGAAGAGTTAGAAAAGCTTTATGACGCTGAGCTTGAGTTTCAGGTCAATTATCCTTCCTATAGTGAATACTCCTCTGTTGAAATTGTTTCCGAGCCCGCAATGAGGCGGGTCAAGCATATATTAATCAAGCTTGATGACGAGATAACCGAGGAGATTGAGGAGCTTAGAGTTGCTGAAAAGGAAGACGAAGCTGATGAGCTCCGAGAGGACAAGCTCAAGGAAATCAAGTCAAGGGCAGACGAAGTACTTGCAAAGGTAAAGGGTGGCGATGATTTTGAAGAGCTACTAAAGGAGTATGGAGAAGACCCAGGCATGAAGGATGACAAGTTTGCTGATGGGTATACCATGCTTAGGGATGAAAGTATGAGACAGGAGTTCTTAGAGACATCCTTTGAGCTAGGTCAAGATGAGACCTCAGATTTAGTGGCGACTGATAATGGATACCATATTATAAGGGTCTTAGAAGCAAAAGAGGATGAGGTCATAGATTTTGAACAAGTAAAAGATGACATCCACGAGGTTTTACTAGAAGACAAGCGAAATAAAGAGACAAATACCTACATGGAAGAGTGGGTAAATAACTCTGATATAGAAATATTTGAAAATCTATTATAAATAAATTAAACATCTCTACTTGGATGTATAAAAGGCACTTACCAGTAAAATAATAAGTGTGCAATGATAGGCAAATAAACCAATGCAAATCAAGGAGGGATGTAATTGAAAGCAACAGGGATTGTAAGACGTATTGATGACTTGGGTAGAGTGGTTATTCCTAAGGAGATTCGTCGTACCTTGCGGATTAGAGAAGGGGATCCTCTAGAAATTTTCACAGACCGTGATGGCGAAGTCATACTTAAAAAGTATTCCCCTATTGGTGAATTAGGCGATTTTGCACATGAATATGTAGAATCCCTACACCAGACTATGGACCATATAGCCTGTGTTGCAGACAAGGATTATATTGTTGCAATATCGGGTGCTGCCAAGAAGGAGTATCTTGATAAATCAATAAGTACTGACCTAGAAGGATTGATGGAACAACGAAAGGTTATAGTGGCCAACCGGGGTGAAGAAGGACAGATTTACAGTATCATTGCCAACGAGGAGGAAGATGCCCCCTATTCATCACAAGTTGTAGCACCGATAATTTCAGACGGTGACT
This sequence comes from Bacillota bacterium, assembly GCA_035647595.1. Taxonomy (GTDB): domain Bacteria; phylum Bacillota; class Clostridia; order Caldicoprobacterales; family DTU083; genus UBA3906. The sequence goes on from DASRNC010000038.1 coordinate 8,167, forward strand.
CAATAGGTGCAGTTATTTTGCTATCCAAGGAACCCAATATTAATATGGGCGAGCTGGAGTTGAAAGTGACTGAAACAGCGGCAGGTTTTTTGGCAAAACAAATGGACCCATAACTAAGCTTTTAAGTAAGGAGGCATTGGAAATTAAACCAATGTCTCTTTTTTATATGATATAGGCGTTTTATTTTATCTGTTTTATTGTACTACAAGCTAAAAGTGGTATAATATACTAAGACAAGGGCTTATAATTAAGTAGGGCCTAAAGAAACGCCATATGGAGGTCTTTTATGAGTAAAAAATCCTTTGTTAAAGGTGCTGCTATTCTGGCAGCAGCAGGTCTTATAGCCAAGTTATTTGGCGCATTGTTTAGGATACCTCTGGCAAATATTATTGGTACAGAGGGTATGGGCCTCTACCAACTAGCCTACCCAATATACTCCTTTTTGCTTATCGTATCAACTGCCGGTATACCGACGGCGATTTCCAAGCTAGTAGCAGAGAAAATCGCACTCAATAACCATAGGGAGGCGCATAGGGTATTTTCAGTTTCAATCAAACTTATGCTGGCCATTGGTATTACGATATTTATCATATTTTCCCTAGGTAGTCGTACGGTTGCTAGACTCTTGGGCAGTGAACGGGCTTTTTATTCTATCCTGGCCATATCACCCTGCCTTGTTTTTGTCTCACTCCTGTCAGCCTTCAGGGGCTATTTCCAAGGTATGCAGGATATGACACCTACAGCCCTGACACAAATATTGGAGCAATTGGGCAAGCTGATACTGGGTTTGTTGTTTGCGTCCATGTTTATATCCAGAGGCCCTGAGTATGGCGCTGCCGCCGCCGTAGTTGGTGTTACCCTCAGTGAGGGTGCTGCCCTCGCCCTGATCATGGGCATGTATCGTAGAAAGCGGAAGGATATTTTGTATAATATAAAGAAATCACCTAAGACACGGTACAAGGAGTCAGACCGGTCTATTCTTGACAGGCTTCTTAGGATTGCATTTCCAGTGACCATAGGTGCAGCAATAATGCCCCTGGTCACTGTCGCTGACGCAATAATAGTTGTAAACCGCTTAAAGCAGATAGGCTATGCGCAGCCTGCGGCTGAGAGCCTGTATGGTATGCTGACAGGTAACGCCAATCCCCTAATAAACTTTCCGGCTGTCCTTACTATAGCTCTGGCAATGAGCCTGGTCCCTGCAATTACAGAGTCTTACTCGGCCAAGGATATAGGGGGGGTGAGGAAAAAGACCACCACAGGTATGAGGTTGACCCTGCTAATTGGGATGCCTGCCGCAGCTGGGATGGCAGTCCTGGCCCATCCTATATGCTCCCTGCTCTATAGCCGACTTTCTCCCTCGGAGATAAGTACAACAGCAGAACTATTGACTATACTATCCCTAGGTGTCCTATTCCTAACCACTGTGCAGACTATGACCGCTATCCTACAGGGATTAAACAAGATCACTATACCAGTCCGCAACCTTGCTATTGGCGCTGCCTTCAAGATAGTACTTACATTTGTTCTGGTAGGCAATCCGGACTTAAATGTAAAGGGTGCAGCAATAGGTACTGTTGTATGCTATGGGATAGCAGCTTTTCTAGATTTTATAGCAGTTATAAGGTACTCAGGTATATCGATACGAGTTATGGACCTGTTTATAAAGCCTATTATCGGTGTTGGGCTGATGTCACTATTTGTCTATGTTAGCTACAATTATTTATCACCTACACTAGGTAACGCAACGTCTACATTAGCTGCCATATCTCTAGGCATTGTCGTCTATGCCTTGGTATTACTCCTATCCGGTGCAATAAAAAAGAATGATTTTGAATTGCTACCTGGTGGAACAAAGGTTGGCAGACTACTAGAGAAACTAAGGCTAATTAGGGGTTAGGCCTATTTAATACATTTTTTACTGAAAGGGGCAATAAGCCTTTGAAACAAAAAATCACTATTGTCGGATTGGGACCAGGGCCAGAGGATGAGATAACCCTCGGTGCTATAAGGGCACTTGAAAATGCTGATAAAATAATCCTGCGTACAAGGCACCATGGCATAACCGGTTGGCTGACCGAGAGGGGTAAAAGCTTTACAAGCCTGGATGACTTATACGACAAGGCGGACAGCTTTGATGACCTATACTCACAAATGGTAAAGGAAATAGTTGAGGCTATGGAGGAAGGAGATGTCTTGCTGGGCCTACCTGGCCACCCTCTCCTTGGCGAACGACTTACTTTTGAGCTTTTAAAAGAGCTGGATAGGTCAGCCTATGATATTAGGGTGCTAGCTGGTATCAGTCAGGCCGGTGCCCTTGTAGCACTGGTAGGTGAGGCTGTAGGGGACAGACTTTCCATAATGGCCTCTAGCGACCTTGGGGGCTCTTTGCTGGCGCCTGACATGGTGACAGTGATAACAGGTGTCTACAGCCCTATCTTAGCCTCAGAGCTAAAATTAAAGTTACTCAGGGTATATCCAGCAGACCACAGGGTATACCTAAGTCATGCTGGTCTTAAGGGTGTAGGTGTTAGGGAGCTTGCCCTAGAGCATTTAGACCATACAAACGTATTTGACCATACGGCCTGTCTATACATACCGGCTCTAGAACTGGAGGAACTGGATAGTTTTAATTTTAATCACCTGGCCAAGATTACAGAAAGGCTCAGATCTCCTGGGGGCTGTCCCTGGGATAGGGACCAGGATCACAATAGCTTGAAGCAATATCTTATAGAGGAGACCTACGAGGTCCTGGAGGCCATTGATTTAAAGGACATGGACAAGCTTGTTGAAGAGCTAGGAGATTTGCTGTTTCAGGTTATTTTTCATTCGCAGATTGCACAGGAGCATGGTGAATTTAACGTAATGGATGTTATAACAGGTGTATCCCACAAAATGATCAGAAGGCACCCCCATATATTTGGTCAAGCAAGGGTCAAGGATGTAGCTGAGTCCTTGGACAAGTGGGAGGCAATAAAGAAAGATGAAAAGGGCCTAAAAACCCAAACACAGGTCCTAGAGGATATACCCTCCAACCTGCCTGCCCTGATGAGGTCCTATAAGGTGCAGAAAAAGGCTGCTATTGTGGGCTTTGACTGGGACAATGTCAAGGATGCAATGGAAAAGCTGGAGGAGGAGCTAGGAGAGCTCAAGGAGGTTTGTTATAGTGGACCTGAGGAGAGGGCCTATGAGGAGCTAGGCGACCTTCTTTTTGCGGCTGTGAATGTATGTAGGTTTCTCGATATACAGCCAGAGCTCTGTCTAACTGATGCAACGGAAAAGTTTATAAGACGGTTTTCATATATCGAAGAAAATGCAAAAAGGCCCCTTGAGGAAATGAGCCTTGCGGAAATGGATGAACTTTGGGACCGTGCAAAATCGCATTATATAAGCATTTGAGTGAATAAATCAAGAAAAATATGGTAATTATATGAGTAGGTTCCTTCGATATAGGGTATTTTGTTATATAAACCTATAAATTCTTTGGAAAGAAGAAGGAATTAAAAGAATAATAGCGAAATAGCTA
>DASRNC010000039.1:0-8913 GCA_035647595.1 Bacillota bacterium
AATAATACCACACTAATTATGAGAAATAGCGAAGAAAATTTACGTAATTTCCGATAATCAAATCTCGAAGCTAAAAACATTCCTGCAAAGCCTATGACTGCCCATAGGAGCTGGCGCTTGAAGAAATACAGACTATCATGCATATCTTGGGCAGACCTATAGTAGCTGGCACTGAACACCATAACTATGCCTATTGAAACCAATATTAGTGTTGTAATTAAAATAGGGAAATCTATTGGTTTTTTGGTCATGACCTACCTCCTAAGTGCCTTAACTGCTTCTTTAAAGGCCCTTCCTCTCTCCTCATAGTCCTTGAACATATCCCAGCTGGCACATGCTGGAGATAACAATACACTATATCCTGGTGAAGACAGCTTGAAGGCAATATTGACTGCTTCCTCAATAGAGTTTGTCTTATGTATGTTTGTAAAGTCGTTTTCATAAGCGACTGCTGCCAGCTTATCAGCTGTTTCTCCTAGTACTATGAGTGCCTTCACCTTGTCCCCAAAGGCCTGTATTAGTTCTTCAAATTCATTTTGCTTGTCTAGTCCGCCGGCAATGAGAAGAGTAGGCCCTGCCATGGCTTGGATAGCCTTAATAGATGCACTGGGATTTGTAGCCTTTGAATCATTGTAAAAGCTAATGCCCCTTATGGTGTCCACCCTTTCAATCCTATGCTCAACGCCAGGAAAGCTTTTTAGTACAGGGCCAATCAAAGTGGTCTTAGCCCCCATAAGCCCTCCTATCAAGACCGCAGCTAGGGCGTTCTCCAGGTTGTGGCTACCAGGCATAGCTACTTCATCAACGGCACATACCCTCTTTTCGCCAGCACCAATATCCATGTATATATCATTATCTTCTACCCATGCTCCCTTTTCCAGGACCTTTTTCCTGCTAAACCAATAGACTTGGTCTTTATTTTCTAGCCCGAGACCAGATAATATTATATCATCTGCATTTAGGACAATATAGTCCTCCTGAGATTGGTTGCTATAGATTCTAAGCTTGATATCAGTGTAGTTTTCCATGGTCTTGTGCCTGTTTAAGTGGTCCTCTGTTATATTGAGAATGACAGATATTTTGGGCTTGAAATCATATATAGTTTCAAGCTGAAAGCTGCTAACCTCAACCACAGCTATATCTGTAGCTAGCGTATCTAGGACCTTATCGGTAAAGGGGACTCCTATATTGCCGACCACATGAGTCTTTATATCAGAGGCTTGGAATATTGCGCCTGCCAGTGATGTCGTTGTTGTTTTTCCATTAGTACCGGTAATGGCTACAATAGGTGCCTTACACAAAGTATACGCAAGCTCTATTTCGCTTATTACCTTTTTGCCCGCCTGTCTAGCTTTTTTAACAAAATCATTATCTGTAGGTATACCAGGACTTATAACGATCAAATCAGCCCCCGCTACTGCTTCATCTGGCTGGCTGCCAAGTAAAAAATCACACTCTATTGACTCTCTCAACTCTTTTGTTTCCCCAGCAAGATCATCTTCCTCTTTTATGTCACTGATTATAATAGTAGCACCCAACCTGTATAGTAGCTTTGCAGCTGAAATGCCACTACGTGCGAGGCCGACAATCAAAGCAGTTTTGCCCCTATACATAATATATCCTCCTATATACTCATTAATGCAAATAGACATAGAACTACTGTCGCTATCATAAACATAGCTACAACCTTTGTTTCAGGTATACCTGATAACTCAAAATGATGGTGGAGAGGCGACATCTTGAATACACGTTTGCCAGTAAGCTTGTATGATGCAACCTGTATAATGACTGATAGTGCTTCTGCCATATACACACCTCCGATTATGGGTAGCCACAGCGGTATCCTAAGTAGAATAGTTAGGGCAGCTATAGCACCACCTATGCCCAGTGAGCCAGTATCCCCCATAAAGACTTTGGCTGGATAGGCATTGTATCTTAAAAAGCCTAAGCATGCACCCGTAAGAGCCGCCGCAAAGATAACTAAGTTTTGGAAATTTTCTACTAGATAAGTTATGCCAGCACTCTCCACCGCAAGCGCTGCATAGCTGGCTATTATCGTCAGTGTAGCTGATACAACAAGTGTTACGCCTGTTGCAAGGCCGTCTAGGCCATCTGTTAAATTAACACTATTTACAATGCCTACAGTAATAAATATGGTAACAGGTATATATAGTACTCCTAGGTCCCACTCACCACCGAAAAAAGGGATTATAATACTGGACCCTATATGGGGATTGCTATATGCATAATAAGCAAGGGCTGCGGCTATAGCTGTCTGACCTATAATTTTCTGATAGGCTCTAAGACCAAGAGACCGCTTCATAACCACATTGATATAATCATCAATAAAACCTATAAGACCAAAAGCAAGAGTTGCCAGTAATACAACGAAAGTAAAGCTCAAGTCCCCATCCGTGAATATGAGGGAGGTCAAAATTATTGGAATCAGGAATATAATTCCACCCATTGTAGGTGTGCCAGTCTTTGCCAAGTGACTCTTTGGACCGTCATCCCTCACATTTTGACCGAACCTAAGCCTCTTCAGTAGGGGTATAAGTATTATGCCCATAATCAGTGTCATTAGAAAGGCTGACACAATAGTTATTGCAATAGTTCTCACTAGCCTGCCCTCCCATCCTGAAGAGACGCTGCTATTTCCTCCATATGCATCCCTCGGGAGCCCTTGATCAATATTCTATCTCCCTGAGCCACTATGCCCTCTAGCCAGGTGATTATATCACCATTGCTATCTAGATGCACTAGCGAGGAGGATGACATGCCTGCACTTGTTGCCCCCTCCATTGTCCAGGCAGCAAATTGGCCCCTTGTGACAAGTATATCAATACCACAGTTTGTAGCGGCCCTACCTACTTGCTTGTGGGCTTCCTTGGAATAATCCCCTAGTTCAAGCATGTCACCTAGTATTGCAATTTTTCTACTGCCTTCCATAGACCCTAATATATTTAGGGCTGCCATCATAGAGTCCGGGCTAGCATTATAGGAGTCATTTATGACTTTGACGTCATTTTCAATAGTGGAAATATTTAATCTCATCCTGTCACCCTTAAACTTTAAAAGACCCTCCTGGATCTCCTGGATGGTTAAGCCAAAGGCCCTCCCTGCTCCTATAGCAGCAAGGCTATTGTAAACATTGTGGACTCCCGGTACATTTAATTTTATCTCATAGGTCTTCCCCTCAATCCTAAGGGAGTAGCTCATGCCTTCATCTCCTGTAAGCTGGATATCCTGGGCCATTAAGTCTGCAGGTGGCTTGGTACCAAACCTTATCACAGGGCATGCAAGACTATGAGTGGCGGTCTGCAATAGGTCATCATCACTATTTATAATAGCAGTAGCCCCTTCGCCAAGGCCCCCAACCACCTCCAGCTTGGCCTTAAGAATATTTTCACGACTACCTAGCCTCTCTATATGAGATACCCCTACATTGGTGATAATAGCGAGCTTGGGTGGGGCTAGCTGAACAAGACAACTAATTTCTCCTAGGTCGCTCATGCCCATCTCCAGCACAGCAATATCATGACTCCTATCTAGGTTTAGTAGGGTCAAGGGTAGGCCAATTTCGTTGTTATAATTCCCAAGGGTTTTCAAAGCATTGTGTTTTACCGACAAGACTTCATATACCATATCCTTGGTGGTGGTTTTGCCTGTGCTACCAGTAATTGCTACAACCTGTGTGGCAAAGCGGTTCAAGTGCCAGCTACTAAGGGCCTGTAGTGCCTTCAATGTATTATTTGTGTATATAATATGAATGTCTTTAGGAAATCTAATATTTAATTCTTGGGTCAATATAGCTGAGGCACCCCTTGTTGCGGCCTCTTCCATAAAACGATGACCATCAAACCTCTCTCCTGCCAGCGGAATAAACAGGTCACCCGATTTTATTGTACGAGTGTCTGTTGATACACCTGTAATTTTTCCTGCCTTGCCCGTGCGGACTAATCGCCCGTCTATAGCCTTAACGATTTCCTCAATCTTAAGAGGCTTCATCAAACCTGCTCCCTTCCAAGTAACTCAGCAACAATTTCCTTTTCATCAAAATTTATAGTCTTATCCCGTAATACCTGGTATGTTTCATGGCCCTTTCCTGCCAGGATTAAAATATCATCTTTCCGACTAGAGGATAGGGCAAAGGCTATTGCCTCTTTCCTGTCCTCGATCACCTTGTAGTGACATTTAGACGCTATTACACCGGGCACTATTTGCTCTATTATCTCCATCGGTTCTTCACCCCTAGGATTGTCAGATGTCACTATACAATAATCTGAATACTCTCCTGCTATTTGCCCCATGATTTCGCGTTTTGACCAATCCCTGTCTCCACCACAGCCAAATAAAATAATGAGTCTGCCATCTGCTAATTCTCTGGCTGTTGTTAGAATGTTTCGCAGGCCATCTGGAGTATGAGCATAATCAATTATTACAGAATAGTCCGTACCCGTATCTAGTAACTCAAACCTACCCGGTACTCCACGAATTAGCTCAAGACCCTTTTTAATATCAGCTATAGGTAGACCCACGCTATGGCAAGCCGAGGCTGCTGCCAGCCCATTATAAACACTAAAGAGTCCTGGTGTCTGCATGGTAATATCTGCACTTGTGTGGTCAGGCAAAAACAATTTGAATAATGTATCTTGTGACCTTATATCAATATCACTTGCATATATATCTGCATTATTGTCTATTCCATAAGTGTAGTTCTTGCCATCTAGGTCCTCCAAAATACGCCTTCCACTTTCATCATCAAGATTAACAATCCCTGTTCGACTAAGCTTAAATAGCTTTTTTTTCGCTGCATAATAGTTTTCGAAGTTACCATGGAAGTCTAGGTGGTCCCGGGTCAGGTTTGTAAAAACTGCTGTTTCAAACCTGCAGCCTGCTACCTTGTCAAGCTCCAGAGAATGTGAAGAAACCTCCATGACTACTGCCTTAATATCTTGGCTGACCATATCCCTAAACATTTTATGGAGTACTAGTGGCTCAGGGGTTGTTCTTATGGAAGGAATATCCTCTTCCCCCACAATGTTCTTAATGGTTCCTATCAGCCCGGTCCTTATGCCTGCCTGATCCAATATAGACTTAATTAAATATGTTGTGGTCGTCTTCCCATTTGTACCTGTTACCCCGAGCAGCATTAGGTCCTCAGTCGGCTTCCCGTAAAAGTTGGTAGCTGCGAGTCCCATGGCCCTTCTGGGATTGTCTACAAATACCTTGACTACATAGTCCGGCAGTACAATGTTCTTGGTTAGAACTACTGCATTAGCGCCCTTGTTAACAGCTTTAATGGCAAAATCGTGACCATCCTTTTGGTAGCCATCTATACAAAAAAACAAGGACCTAGGGGTCACCTGCCTTGAGTCATATGCAATTGCATCTATATCTATATTTAGAGGTCCCTCAGTGCGAAGGACCTTTAAATCCTTGATAATATCCTTCAATACCATGGTGTATCCTCCCTAAAAAATGGGCAAATAACTCCCTTGATAGTATTAACATAGAATTTACAGTATATACTTTTATTCCGGTAATTCGAACCTTACTTCTATCTCAGATCCAGGGTCTACCATAGTACCTGCAGGGGGGTTTTGTCCTACAGCTATACCTGACCCCTCAATCCTCAATTTTAGACCCATATTAGTCAAAATACTACTGGCCTCCCTTATAGACCTGTTTGCAAGATCGGGTACTGCCACTTTATCACCCTGATTAGACTCTCCACTATTTTCTCCTGCCCCTTCCCCTTCCTTATCCATATACAATAGGACTGTTGTATTAACCATTACCTCAGCTCCTGGCTTTGGCATCTGATCAATAACCGTAGTGCCTGTATCTTCGGATAAATACTGGAGACCTGCAGCCTGTAAGTCTCGTGTCGCTTCGATGAGGGGCATACCAGTAATATCAGGCACGTTGACCTTCCTCATATGAGTCTCTGTTTCTTCATCAAATATAGGTTCTACACCCAAATACTTTAATGTATCCTCCATGATCATTTTTACATAAGGGGCGGCTACAACACTACCAAAATCTACGGCTACCTGTGGTTCATCCACCATAAAGAGTACAATGACCTGGGGATCATCGGCTGGAGCAAAACCTACAAAGGATGATATGACATTGCCCTGGTCAATGCCCCCGGTCGCCTTATACTTTTGAGCTGTTCCGGTTTTTCCGGCTACCCTATAGCCTGGAATATATGCATTCTTACCAGATCCCTCATTTACTACATTTAGCAGGATATCTCGCATAATAGCAGAGGTTTCCTCAGATACAACACGTCGTACGACAGTTGGTCTAATTTCCTCATAAACACGTTTTTCTCCGTCATCAAACTCTAAAGCTTTGACAAGGTGTGGTTGCATAAGGTTGCCACCGTTTATAGCGGCAGATATTCCTGATACAAGCTGCATGGGCGTAACGGAAATGGCCTGCCCAAAGCCCATTCTTGCAAGGTCTACGTTTTTCACACTGGCCTCATTCATCAATACGCCTTTTTCTTCACCTGAAATGTCTATGCCTGTTTTTTGACCAAATCCAAAAGCTTCAAGATAGTCGTAAAATCGTTCTCTACCCAAGCCCAGAGCCATATCCATAAAGGCTGGATTGCAGGAATTTTGAACTACCTCGCTTAAATTTTGTGTTCCATGCCCACCTGCCTTCCAGCAGCGTATTCTGACACCATCAACCATCCTATAACCTGGGTCATGATATGTAGAATGAATGGTGGCCACTCCTTCTTCTAGGGCTGAGGCAGTAGTTATTATTTTAAAGGTTGAGCCCGGGTCCATATTGTCCTTTACTGAGATATTCTTAATAAATTCTTGCATCCCTTCAAAGCCAAGTTGTCTAGGTGGTTCATTTGGATCGAAATCAGGACGGTTGGCCATGGCAAGGACCTCACCTGTTTTAGGGTCCATAACTACAGCATATATCTTTTTAGCTTGGTAATTATCCATAGCATCTGCTACAGCCTTCTCCACAAAGTACTGTATTGTTTGATCTACAGTTAATATGGCATTCCAGCCATCTATTGCAGGGATAAGTCGTTCAACATTTGTAGGGGTTTCTCTGCCATCCCTGTCCGTCTCCACCATAATATTGCCAGGGACACCCTTTAAGTACTTGTCATAATATAGCTCGATACCTTCCTGTCCCTTGAGTCCCTCACCAGGCTCAGAATACCTCATTGTAAAGCCCAGTAGGTGTGATGCAAGGTTTCCATTAGGATAGTACCTCCTCGGTTCTTCCGTAAAATAAACGCCCTTAATGTTTAACTCACGTACCCTATTGGCTTCTCCCCGTGTTATTTGGCGTTTTATCCATACCTCTGACTGGTTTTCGTTTGATATCTTATTATATAGTTCCTCTGCATCAAGGTCTAAAATAGCTGCAAGCTTTTCAGAAGTGTCACGGGCGTCTAAAATCTGGCCAGGTCGTATGGCTATGCTGTCAGAACTTGCGCTTTGTGCTAATACAACCGTTCCAGACCTATCATATATTGTCCCTCTTTGTGGATACACATCAAGGGAACGGGTCCATTGATTATATGCCTTGTTTTGTAATTCCCGGCCCCAAACCAGTTGAATATAGCCCAGCCGGCCTGATAGTATAACTAAGGTCAGGGCTATAATTACCAAAAATAAGATCAGTCTTTTCCTGCTTCTAACTGTTGGTACTGACACCTCTTACCCTCCTCCAACATGGAAAACTAGTTTAGGAAGCCTAGTATACGATTCCAAAAACTCTCTTTCGGCTCTTCCACAAGCTCTGCTTTCAAAGGCTGGTCTGCTTTGGGTAGATCAACATACCGCACCTGGTCCTTTTCAGGATAGTACATACCCAAACTATCAAGTGCATTAAACTCTACATTTTTCATGTCTTGGTTGTATGCTAGCTCCACCCTGAGCCTGTCTTGGTCGTCAAGTGTTCCTGCAAGTTTTGCCTCGAGCTCAAGTATATTAATATGGTTTTCGTTGATTCCCGCATATCTGAAAACAACAAGGCAGGCCATTGCAAAGCAGATGGCAACCACTAATAGAGCTTTAACCTTGTTTAAAGTATTAGGCTTTGCTGAAGGAGTCGCCTCAGGCTTTTGCTGTTTTTTCGTTTCAGGCTGTTTAATCCTAGGCCTAGGCCTTGGAAATTCCTGCTCCATTGTTTCTAGGTATGCATGCTTCTCTGCTACTAACAAATCTATTCAACCTCCTTGTTGTTTATGTTTCATTCTCTTTGTCTTAAAGTTTTTTGCAAGCCCTAAGCTTTGCACTTCTAGATCGTGGGTTTCCTTCTATCTCCCCATCTGTAGGATTTATCGGTCTCCTAGTCAAGATTTCGACCTGTGGCTTCTTACCACATATACATATAGGTAAGTCCGGTGGGCAGGTGCATGGTCTATTTTGCTTTCTAAAGGTTCTTTTTACAATCCTATCCTCCAAAGAGTGGAAAGAGATCACACACAACCTTCCCTTAGGCTTTAGTACACTAATTGAATTTTCAAGTGCCTTGTCCAATAGCTCCAACTCACGATTTACCTCTATTCTTATTGCTTGGAATACCCTTCGAGCTGGATGGGGGCCACCTCTCCTTGCGGCGGCAGGAACAGCGGCTTTGATAACCTCCACAAGCTGTCCTGTAGTCTCAACTGGCCTGTTTTTAACCACAAACTCGGCTATTCGTTTTGACCAACGTTCCTCCCCGTAGGACCAAAATATTTCCGCTAGTTCCTTCACAGAATATTGATTTACAAGTTCGTATGCACTGAAATCCTGGGTGGTATCCATTCTCATGTCCAGTCTTACATCCTCTTGATATGTAAAACCCCGATCCTTTTCGTCAAACTGGTGTGAAGATGCTCCTAAATCCATGATCATTCCGTCTATATAATCTATATTTAGG
>DASRNC010000040.1:0-6201 GCA_035647595.1 Bacillota bacterium
ATATACAATTGGTAAGCCCCCCTTATCTACTAATTGATTATAAAACTCTCCCGACAAATTGATAGGTCCCTACCCCTGCTCAAACCATCATAAAATGTCCTAACATATTCCCTACCACGGGTCATAATCAAACCAGTCAAAATATGCTGGATTGGTGCAAGCCCTTCCATTACCGGTGGCATATAAGGCAAACATGGCTCCAGTAAAGCTATTGAAGGTAACCTCCTTGGCCAAAAGCTTGGAATAGCCCTTCGCTAATATTTTAATCTTGTCCTTGTCATAGCCATAGCCTAAATAGTAATTGTCTTTATCGGCCTTTATCTGCAAAATAGCTGGTTTGTCATCAATACTTTCTTTTGCAACGATTGTAGATAAATCGCCTACTGTACGCCTAACAATGATATACCGCTTTTTATCGAGCATTGTTATTGCTAGCTCATAATGATGCTCATCGTTTACATATACGGATAGGCCTGCTTCCTCATCATCTAGGGATGTCTTAAAATCAAGGAGGGTCATGGCACTACAGTCAAGGTGCTGTTGCCTACGGGCTAAAAATGTAGTTGAAGCAATATCGCTTAAGTTGACCTCTAAGCCCTTTAGACTAAGCCAACCTGGCCTATCCTTTAGACTGTAGCAGTCCATATTTGGATTCCTTAGGTAGTTCCAGCACAACCTTAGGTCTTGCCCATCAAAGTCATCCCTGTAAGTGTCTGTCTAGCAAATGGCATTTCCCCTATAAATAAAAGCGGCCGGATTGGGTCATTAGTGGATCAGTAGGTCCCTTTAACAACTGCTAGCAGACTTGCACCAAACTCATCAATGGCGAATTGGTCCTCTAAAAGAAAGTAGGTATTGCCCTTGTCCTTTTTCTTTAAAAACTGGACACAATCAGTATACTTTACAAAGGTCCTTAGCCTTTTGATAGGATAGACTAGGGTCTTATTTGCACCTACAAATACAATTCTTTTGTTTGTCAAATAAAGATATCCGTTATCTGCAACCGATGTGTAATCATCAACAATCCTAGTACCCTTTGATTTGCCATATTTGAACCTTGCACTCCTAATCAGCCTTATACGAATACCTTGAGATTTGGCCTTCCGCTGACCCTTCTTCTTTTTCACCAGCATACGGGCAAATGTCCTATAATAGCAAACCTCTCTTTTTTCAAGCTTGAGGGTGGGGTTGTCAACAGTCGGCAATACCCCCTCCTCTAGCAGGGATAGGTTGGTTAGATAAAATAGGTACCTATTTGTTTGTGCTATCTCATCCTCAGACAAGTCTAGCTTTTCCTTTAGCTCCTCAAGCATTGTATACTCATCAGCACTAATATCCTCGTATTCCCCTGCCTTGTACAATCCATCCTCGAACAATTTTATATTTTTAAGCCTTGTTTCCTTTTTTAGATTGCCGTAGATAGAATCTAGCCTTTGCACATCTGGCCCCCTAAGAGTGCGCGTAGCCCGGAGTTCTTTTAGTGCCAAGTCTGCCCCAGCGCTAAGATATCTGCCCTGAGAAAAATCATTTAGCAAACCTTCATATTCAAGTAATAAGGGTTTTATTTTCACTCTACATAAATTACATCTGGCAACAGGACCAGAAAAAATAGTCTTAAATAGTCCAAGTCTCCTGGCACATGAAACACATTTTACTCCAACAACACCCATTTACAACACCCCTAATCACGACATACTCGCTAGTACTGTTCTACATAATAATGCTATAATCCTTTTTTATGTCACGATTTCCCTAGATATCCTGATTTTTATCTTGAAGCCTATGTTTTATGTACTAGCAGTTTTAAAGATAAAAAAGCTCCAAACAAGCAAGTCTATTTAGTTCACACAGACTGCCTGTCTGGAGGTATTGTGCCACAATTATTAAAAGTTTATTTTAAGCTATATTATAGACTGTCTCCAAAGTCCTCCCTGAATTTTGCTACAAGCTTTTCCTGCCACTTGCTAACTGGTACAAGCCTGCCAAAGAAGAACCTTAGTATCTTTGGCTCCTCAACAAAGGTCAAGCCCTCTATTAACTGCCTATTTTCATATAGCCAGGCTATCCGGTCAACAGCATATTTGACCTGTGACATAGTAAAGACCCTACGGGGTAATGCAAGACGCACTAGCTCCATATTGGATAGCTGTTCACTACCGTCCTCATTCCTCTGCTCGGACATTGTACCCCTCTCCATACCACGGGCTCCACTAGCTATATAGATAGCTGTTGCAAGGGCTCCAGCAGGGTACTCTTCTTGAGGTATATGGTCTACAAAGTCCAAGGCATCTATATGACAGCCTAGCCCACCAGCAGGAGTCACGACCGGCACTCCCTTTTTAATAAGCTCCTCTACCATGTATTCTATGAAAATCGGTCCCTGGTTAATCATTTCCATATCCATGGTCTCGTCCAAGCCAACCGTAATTGCTTCCATTTCACGTACAGACATACCACCATAGGTCAAAAAGCCTTCATATAAGGGGACTAATTCTTTCATCTTCTCAGCTGCCTTGGCATCATTTGTACAAATGCCGCCGCCACGTGCACAGCCCAGCTTGCGTGCAGAAAAATAAATTATATCGGTTAGGTCAGATATTTCAAGGGTGAGCTCCTCAATAGACATGTCCTTGCATTCTTCTTCCCTTATTTTCATAAAATACAGGTTGTCAGCTAAGAGACTCGCATCTAGAACAAACATAATGCCATATTCTTTGCAAACCTTGCTAATCTGCCGGTAGTTTTCCAAGGAGAAGGGCTGACCGCCTATTAGGTTGGTACCAGCCTCCATCCTAACAAAGGGTATCTTGTCTGGCCCATTCTCCTCAATACATGCAATAAGTTTATCAATATCCATATTGCCCTTAAAGGGGTTATCACTTGTGATTTTGATAGCGTCATCGAAAAATAGTTCCTCTACCCTGCCACCGTTTAATACGATGTGGGACTTGGTTGTGGTAAAGTGATAATTCATTGGTATTATATGGCCTTCTTTTATAAAGGCCTTTGATATTATGTTTTCGCAGGCCCTACCTTGATGGGCTGGGAAGAAAATTTTCTTACCAAAAATCTCATCTATCTTGGCCTCTAGCCTATAATAGGTTTCAGACCCTGCATAAGAATCGTCTGCTATCATCATAGCTGCCATCTGCCTATCGCTCATGGCATTTACACCACTATCGGTAAGCATGTCCAAATATACATCGCGATTTTTAAGTAAAAAGGTATTGTTACCTGCATCGGACATTGCCTTCTGCCGCTCTTCTACAGAAATTAGATTTAACTTTTGTACTGTCCTGACCTTATGCATTTCTAAAGGAACTGATTCACCTGAATAAAACTTTACTCCTGACATGAGAAAATCCCCCGCTTCTATTTATTGTCATGAGTTGGTATAAGCACAGGGAAATGAAAAAGACACTCTAAAGGAGTGTAACAAAACATATATAAGCTACCACCCTGCCATGCTACTATTTAAAAACCTTAAAAATACCTACCCATTCTACATATTATATTTTACAACAAAATTTCACCTATGTAAAGGGAGATAAGGTTGAAAAGGATACTTAGCAATTTATCCACTTCATATGCTTCTTAGCGGGGGTAACCGATGATATTAACGAAGATATCGGTCTAGATACAGGCTAGTTACAGGGGATTTTTATCAAATTTGCTTCCGAAAAGAAGATCTAATCTAAGTCAATTACATAGAGCACAGAAGAATATTCATCAAAGAAGGAAAGCCGGTCTCCAAATGGTGCATATGGGGCTAAGATAAACTCATCTGTATATTCAGGTATTGTGCTCTTGATAATGGTTTTCAAGTCCGGGTTTATTATGTAATAAAACTTAGTATAGTAGGCTGGCTTAACAATAATATTATCCTTAAATTTATTTATCCTTAATTGAAGATTGCCTAGCTTCATATTATAACGCGTGCCTTTATCAAGATCAGATAAATAAGCACCCTCAGAAGAATAACCTTTATTCCATATAATGGTGTTAGGGTCTATTAGTAAAGCAAAAGCTATCTCAGAATCTATTTCGATGTCTCTAATAGATTTGTTCTCATTTAAGTCGTAGAGTGTAAGCTTGGCAGGAGCTTTATGCTGTGTTACAAGAAGAAGTGTATCTTCAAGTATATCAGGTGTCCAATATGGACTGTTAATGCTAAATTGATCTTCTGTGAATACTATTTCTTCTTTGCTTTCCTCACTATAGATATGTAAGTTAGCGCCTTCTACGTCTGGGAAATCATACCATAAAACATAGCTAGATGCTATACTAAAGGGCGTATAGCCATTATATATTACACCAGGTTTTGAACTGACCAGTGTTGATACGGTCTTAGTCTCAAAATCATATGCCATGATTCTCCACTTTTGGCAATCGTTTTGCAGGTCCCAGCCATTCATTAGAAAATAGATGCCTTTATCCCCCATTTGCATCTTATTTATTAAGTAACCTGAGCCCTGCTCCTCATGATGTATGACAGAAGTATCACCACTTGCTATATCTTGTGCAATAATAAACATGCCAAGATCATAATCTTGTGCCATGTCTGTTATAAATCCTAAAGTATAATAAATTGTATCTTCTGTATAAATGACAGATGATATACCAGTCCCATAATCCTTTGCACTGATATATTGACCTGCTATTTCCTCCGCATTTATCTCATACTTTTCGTATTGATATTCTTTTTCTATTTGAGTATAACCTGGTAAAGCAAAATCATTATCCCTATCTTTGCTCACGGGCGGATTTGTGGGGGTCTCAGTTGTAGAAGGCCTTGGCGACTCTTCAACTGGCTGGTCGCAAGCTGTTAGACTCATAAGTATAGTGCCCATAAGAAAAAAAAATAGGAGAAAACCGAAAAGGAAGATAATAAAATTGCGGGCTCGTGCTAAGGGACCCTGGCGTTTTCAAGGCTAAGATCTATGGAGGATAAGGGTTGACAGTCAATTTCAAGGCCTATATCAGATGATATCAAGCAGGGGGAGACTATGGCCTCAAGCCTGGTCTTTAGGTTTGTTATACCCTCTTCCTTTATGCTAGAGAGGAGGACCAAAAATTCATCACAAGCCCATCTTGTTATAACATCCCCCCTCCTAAGTGAGCTTGTCAAGGCGGACCTTATTTTATCTATCAGAGACTTGTCTATTGTAATGGTAGTAGAAAGCTTTATGGACAATATATAGGCAGTTTCCTGCTTGCGTTCACTTTGTCTAGTGAGTACTGTGTATATGGAATGAAAAACCTCCTGACTACAATAATAGGCACTAGCCCCATGGCTAACCTCAACAAGCCTGTCCTTCGTTGCTGCACTTTCATAGGTCTGGGCAGACATCTCCTTTATAGTGCCATATATCCTGGCCAGGTCTGATGTAGGTTTTATGCCAAATTGATTGTAAAAGGTCCTGGTTATATACTCATAATGCAGGCTGGCTTGTCTGGTTTTATTCTTGCGTAAAAGTGCATCTAAAAAATAAATATGCAGGCACTCCTCAAAGGGCTCAATCAAAAGTACCTTTTCACTAATCCTTAGGATGTCATTGTTCATATTCCTTTTTTCAAGGAGGTTAAAAAGATTAATGCAGCATTGGATGTAGAGCCTCCTATAGTGATTTCTTATGGGGACCACCCAGTCCATATACAAAAGTTCAGGCAAATACTCACCATTGTACAATTCAACTGCTCTTTTGTAGTATCCGATAGCCTCCCCTCCGTTTACAGCCCTGGCTACGTCCCCCTTTTTAACTAGACTTGTAAAGTCTTCTACATCAATATAGAGGTAGGAGGTCTCAAGTCTGTAGCAACCATTTTCATATTGTATGCATATGCTCCCATCCATAAATGGCAGGGCCTTCCTCAAAAGTTTGCGGAGCCGGTATATAAGGTTCTGAACCACATTTTTCGGGTCTTCATAGTCTGCATTAGGATAAAGGTTTTCAAGTATCACTTCTGCGGGTATATTCCTGCCCTTATGGGTCAGTAGGTACTTAAAGAGATCCCACAGCTTTTGTGATTTTGGTTGGATATTGTTTATGATATTGTCATTGCCATATACCATAAACCTGCCTAGTGTGTAAACCCTAATTGGCCTTTCTTGCTTGGGCACCAGCTTATAATATTCCATGTCACGCCTCCTTGGGCTTGTCCTAACTACTACCCTATATATTATAAGGTAGTATACATATA
>DASRNC010000041.1:0-2688 GCA_035647595.1 Bacillota bacterium
GCATTTAGACGGCCTAGGCTTCATGCCAATTAATAAATGGAATGAGCCTAACATCTGGCTTACATGCATTACCTTAGATGGACAAATTAAGCCCACAGATATAATAGTAGCTCTTGAAAAAGACAATATAGAAACCCGTCCTATATGGAAACCAATGCATCTACAGCCTGTTTTTGAAGGCTATGATTTCATAGGTCAAGGTGTTTCAGAGGAAATTTTTGAAAGCGGTCTATGTCTACCAAGCGATACCAAGATGACAGACAAAGATTTAGATAGAGTATGTAAGGCTATAATGAACATATGGAAAACTTAAGGAGCCAACGAATCAGCAGTATGTGCATGTGAGGTGATTAAGGATGCTGCAATCTACAGCTAATATTAAAACTAATCATAAGCCCATGAAACAAAGTGGCATATATAATAAGCATATAAAAAGACTCTTGGATGTTGTTTTATCCTTTATTGCCATTATAGTTTTAAGTCCCCTTCTATTGTCGATAGCAGTGTTGGTTAGGGTCAAGCTTGGTGGTCTAGTGATATTTAAACAGGAAAGGCCTGGACTGAATGGGAAAATATTCACCATGTACAAGTTTAGAACCATGACAAATGACAAGAATGAAAAGGGAAAGCTTTTAGCGAACGAGGATAGGTTAACCAAGTTTGGCAGGATTCTTAGAGCCACATCATTAGATGAGCTGCCGGGGTTATTTAACATACTAAAAGGTGATATGAGTTTTATAGGTCCAAGACCTCTATTAGTTGAGTATCTACCCCTATATAATGACCAGCAGAAGCGCAGGCATATAGTCAAACCGGGGTTGTCAGGATTAGCACAGGTTAATGGACGCAATGCTATTAGCTGGGAGGAAAAGTTTGATTTAGACCTCAAGTATATAGACAATATTTCATTTTCACTAGATTTAAAGCTTGTTTTCCAAACCTTCTTTAAGGTATTTAAGCGAGAAGGAGTTAATAAAAGCGAAAACATAACAATGGACAAGTTTAGGGGCACTATGAATTAACCAATTAGGATTTGATAATGTGAAAACTCTTTGTATTTATGGTAGCGGAGGAATGGGAAGGGAAATAGTAGACCTTGCCTACAAGATTAATAAATGGAGTAAGATAGTTTTCGTTGATGACAGTACCACTAGTAGTATAATAGATGGTATTGATGTATTTACACTTGATAAGGCGCTAAGCCAATTTGCTAGTAACCCTAAGGATAGTGAATTTATTGTAGCAGTAGGTCAGCCATCCTCTAGGAGAGCTCTGTATGAAAGACTAAAGCAACACAATCTAAATTGTATCAGCGTTATATATCCAGGGTTCGATTTATCTAGATTATCTTCAATACAAAGTGGATGTATAGTTCATACAGGCACCACTATAACAGTCAATGTCCATATAGGCAGAGGGTGTTTGGTCAACAAGCATGTTGTTATCGGTCACGATGTGGATATAGGTGATTACACAGTTATTTCGCCCAATGCATCCATAGGTGGCGATGTGAGTATTGGAGCAGGCTGCTTTTTAGGTAGTGGAGCTATTATCCGCAATGGCATAAACATCGGTGAAAATTCAGTTATTGGCATGGGTGCAGTTGTGCTCAAGGATGTTAAGCCAAACTCTGTGATGGTTGGTAATCCCGCTAGGTTCTTAAAAAGTAGTGTGAGCAAGATAAACATATAAACCATAAGGAGAGCAAATATGACTAGTGTGATAAAGTTCATATTATTAGCTAGTGGATTTATTATTTTAATGGCCATGATATTGTATCCATTATCCTTGAAAGTAATAGGCCGGTTGTACAAGTCAAGAGAGAATAAGAAGGATTATTCACATCAGCCCACTGTAACAATCATGGTAGTTGCACATAATGAAGAAAAAGTTATATTAGACAAGCTAAACAATATATTAGAAATTGATTATCCACAGGATAAAATTGAATACCTTGTTGCTTCTGACAATAGCACTGATAAAACCAATGAGATAGTCAATGAATTCATTGAAAAGAACAAGGGCGTTAACATAAGGCTTTATGAGGTTAAGACCCGCAAGGGTAAAACCAATGCACAAAATGAGGCGCAAAAGACAGTAACAACAGAGTTTCTAGTCATGACTGATGCCAATTCGATGTTAAGGAAAAACAGCATAAAAGAGCTCATGGCATCATTTGTTTCTAACGACATCGCCTATGTTTCAGGTGCCTTGCAAATTATTAATGAAGATACTAGTGATGTGAGTGAATCAGAGAAAAGCTATTGGGATAGTGATTTAAATCTACGTGAAATAGAGTCAAGGATACAGACGATAACAGCTGGGAATGGCGCAATATACGCATGCCGGACAAAGGAATATTGCGATTTCGATCCAATAGAGAGCCATGATAGTGCTATGCCCTTGTTTTATGCATTAAGCGGAAAACGTGCCCTTTGTAATCATGACGCCATAGCATACGAAAAAGCAGGGGAAAATATAAAAGATGAATTTGGACGTAAAGTAAGAATGAACCGTAGAATCCTATCTAAAATAGTACCGGACCTTCGATTGATAAATATATTCAGGTATAAGTGGTTTTCTTTCTTTTATTTTGGTCACAGGACCTGTAGATATTTATTATGGCTAGCTCACCTAACCTTATTAGTCAGTAATATTTTCCTGATAAATAACTCTATCATATATGGC
>DASRNC010000042.1:0-3451 GCA_035647595.1 Bacillota bacterium
ATCTAAAGACTCAGTGATAGTAATTGACAACCATGTATTCACAAAATGAAAAAAGCCGTATCTTTAGGGGGAAAAGATACGGCTTTATATTAAGATGTCTTCTAATTTATTTCAAGATAAGGAGCAGTTCCATTAAAAAGATAGGTATAATTAGTGCGAGGGTCATACCTAGTGATATTAATACCCCTGTTACTCCACGGCCTATTTCTGTTCCTGCTAACTTTTTCATGCTGCTTCCTCCCTCTCACTTATACTTTAATCATGCTCTTTCTACTACTTATTATACCCGCTAAATGTTAAGAAAGTTTTACAGAACCTTTGTATTGCTATTAATAACCAATTAAGATAGTATTACTTAATATTACGTGCATTTTGGATAAGCACATACCTTTTAAAAAAAGCAGGGAGTATAATAAATTATTAGCATGGCAAGCGAAAGGAAGCCAGCCTATTTGTCAGGTTAACAAGCCTTTACTTATCCTATCAACCTCATATTTTACCCTATCTAGATCAATTGTAGTTAAAAGCCTGTTTTTCATCAGTGTTTTACCGTTTACAATGACCGTATCAACATCCTGTCCATATCCACTATAAACAAGGTTGGCTCTTATGTCGCCCCTTGGGTGGTAGTGGGGCTTGTCAGTGTCGATTAATATTAAATCAGCCTTTTTATCCTTTTCAAGGCTACCTGTCTGATTTTCAAGCGAGAGTGCTCTAGCTCCTTGGATAGTTGCCATCTTTAGAGATGTCTTAGCTGGCAAAGCTGAAGGATCTTTTGTATATCCCTTGGCTATTAGTGCAGACAAGGTCATCTCCTTCCAAATATTTAGGTTGTTGTTACTAGCTGCCCCGTCAGTCCCTAGGGATACACATATACCCTCATCTAGTATTTTATTCACAGGAGAAAAACCACTGGATAGCTTCATATTGCTAGTCGGGTTGTGGGCTACCTTAACTCCTCGAGCTGCTAGTATATCAATATCCTCATCGTTTAAATGTACCAGATGAGCCGCAAGAAGAGGATGGTCCAGCAAGCCTAACTTTTCAAGGTGCATAACTGGGGTATTGCCATACTCCTCAATACAGTCTGAAACCTCCTTTTGGGTCTCTGCTAGATGTATATGAAGAGCAACATCATAATCCTGGGCCAAGCCCTTGCATTCTATGAGAAAGTCTGGCATACATGTATAAACGCTATGAGGTGCTATCATAGTTGTTATACGCCCCTTTGCCTTGCCATGCCATTCGTATAGGTCTTCTACATCAGCCCAGCGTTGTTTTTCTAGGTCCTTGTCATCAGTTGGTCCCATCAAGCCTCTGGCCAGCACAGCCCGCATGCCAGTCTCATCTACCGCCCGTGCAACCTGTGTCATATGGTCATACATATCAGAAAATGTAGTGGTGCCAGAGAGTATCATCTCAGCTGCTCCTAGCAGGGTGGCCCAGTATACATCATCACCTGTCAGCTTGTCCTCTACTGGCCATACCTTGTCATTTAACCACTCCCACAAGGGCAGATCATCAGCATATCCGCGAAGGAGTGTCATGGCAATATGGGTATGGGTATTTACAAATCCAGGCATGGCAAGCATCCCCTTGCCATCAATCCTTTTTCCCCCTGCCAGGTCTTGGGGTATTGCAGAACTAGGGCCTACATACTCTATTGTATCCCCATCAATGACAATTGCAGCATCACTGTAAAAGTCATCAGCAGCATTCATAGTCAGTAAATCAATATTGTAAATTGTGCTTTTCACAATCTTCACCTCATTTAGTATGCTTTTAGATAATCCTCTTGTTCCCTTGTCAGCTCATCAATCTCAAGGCCCATGGCCTTAAGCTTCATTGAAGCAACCCTATTATCAATCTTCCCGGGAACTACATATACCTTGTTTTGGAGCTTGTTCCCATTATCCATTATGTAGCGTGCGCTCAAAGCCTGTAGCGCAAAGCTCATATCCATTATCTCTGCAGGGTGTCCGTCACCTGAGGCAAGGTTTACTAACCTTCCCTCAGCAATCAGGTTTATTATTCTGCCATCCTCTTGGACATAGCCCACAATGTTTTCCCTCATGGGCCGCTCCTCTACGCTGATTTCCTCAAGATCTGCTAGCCAAACCTCTACATTAAAGTGACCTGCATTGGCTAGTAGGACCCCGTCCTTCATTTTTTCTATATGCTCTTTTCTGATAACCTTGAGACAGCCTGTGACAGTCAAGAATATATCACCTAAGGCTGCTGCCTCATCCATTGGCATTACTGTAAATCCGTCCATAACAGCCTCAATTGCCTTTATGGGATCTATTTCGGTGATAATTACATTTGCCCCAAGTCCCTTGGCCTTTATGGCAACACCTCTACCACACCAGCCATAGCCTGCCACCACAACTGTTTTACCAGCTACTATTAGGTTGGTAGTTCTCATAATCCCGTCCCATACCGACTGGCCTGTACCATACCGGTTGTCAAATAGGTATTTGCAGTAGGCGTCATTTACGGATATCATGGGGAATTTTAATAGGTCTTCTCGCTCCCGTGCCCTTAATCTTATAACTCCCGTTGTGGTTTCTTCACAGCCACCCAAGAGGGTCCCAGCCAGCTCACTACGGCTTGTATGTAGAAGTTGGACCAGGTCACCGCCATCATCTATAATGATATCCGGTCCAATGTCAAGAGCCCGGTTTAGGTGGTCTTTATATTCCTCGTCACTTGCCCCATGCCAGGCATATACCTTGAGCCCCGCCTTGGCTAGGGCTGCAGCTATGGGGTCCTGGGTTGAAAGTGGGTTACTGCCTGTAACTGCCAGCTCAGCCCCTCCCGCTACAAGCACCAAGGCCAGATAGGCTGTCTTGGCCTCCAAATGCACAGATATCGTGATTTTTTTACCCTTAAAGGGCTGGTCTTTTATAAACTCCTCCTCAAGGGTGTTTAAAAGAGGCATGTATGCCCTTACCCAATTTATCCTTGCCTCCCCCTCAGGGGCAAGTCCTATGTCCCTAATCATATAATCCATAAACTTCTCCTCCTCATTCCTTGTAATATTAAAATTCTCAACCGCTCCGCATATATCCTCCTAAAGTAGTTTTAATTATTAAGCCTGGGCATGGTTTTTCAACAGTTTAGCTCAAACTCCTGTCGTAAATCGTCTAATTTGCTCGTAATATGTAATATATGCTCAATCGAAACTTCAATTCAATTTGATAGGTTCTATTTTATTTTGTACAAAGTATGTTATAATATAGTCGAGTCTGCTAGACCTAATAAAACTTATACCACTTTATTTATAAGGAGCTTTCCTATTTATCCTAGGTATAGTTGAAAAAGTAAAGAAGGCATTATTCGCAGCAATACATACTAACAGATTATCATTCCATGCAGACTAGTAATAAATAAGGGGATGAGAAAATGGCAGTGCAGTATGTAAAACAATTTAACGCTGATTCAGGTGAAT
>DASRNC010000043.1:0-4146 GCA_035647595.1 Bacillota bacterium
CCTATATATATTCTCTCTAGTATTAGGGGGAGCCCTTTTAGTAGCAGGGACCCTGTCAAAAAAATATCCGTTAAAGATTCAGTATGCAATACTCGGTGCTGTTGCAGGTATCGCCTTTAATCTAGTGGGCGAGTTTGCATTTGGAGTATTTGCCTTAGTAATTGCAGGTAGCGGTTTTTATCCTGCAGTACTAGCCTCAGCTGTCAGCCTACCTGCCACCCTTATAAATGGCACCTTTTCCATAGCTGCTGCTGTAGCATTGTATATACCTATTTCAAGGGCCTTGGAGAAAGTAAACTATAGGCTATAAACCAATCACCCTTGTTCACTTTGGTTTTTGACATTTTTTCCAGGTAGTCATATAACTTTTATAAGCAATTGATAAGAAAATGAGGTATTTAATTTGCGGGAGAATCTAGATTTAAAGGATATTAGTCTTGAAAATATAAAGAACTTAAAAATACATGGTAGGACAAGCGGGCGGCTATCACCCCTGGCTTTGTTTTGGACTGGTAGTGGTATAGAGCTAAATGTAAGTGGGACAGACCTATGGCTAGAGCTAGAGTCAGACTACAGTGCACATGAGCCCTGGCTTGTTATTACCATAAACTCCGTGCCTGTTAGTAGACTTATGCTGGTTAAGGGACGTAACTGGATTTGCTTATTTAGGGGTATGGCCAAGGAAAAGGTCAAAAATATACGTATTTTTAAGGACACCCAGGCCATGGGCGGTGACCCTGACCATAGTCTTGTGATACATACCATAAAAACCGATGGGGATTTTTTCCCCATTGAGGACAGGCCCTACAAGATAGAGTTTGTAGGTGACAGCATTAGCTCGGGCGAAGGCGCTATTGGGGCAAAGGAGGAAACCGACTGGATATCCATGTGGTTTAGTTCGATTAATAACTACACCAAGCTCACTGCGGACGCCATAAATGCTGACTATAGGGTCGTATCGCAAAGTGGCTTTGGAGTCCTGACAGGTTGGGATAACAACCCTAACTCCAAGCTGCCTGCCTATTATGAAAAGGTTTGTGGACTCATGGCAGGGGATAAAAATAGGGAGCTAGGTGCCCTTGAGGATTATGACTTTAAGAGCTGGCAACCTGATATTGTGCTAGTAAACCTTGGGACCAATGATGAAACTGCCTTTACAACTCCGGGCTGGGCTGATCCAGAGACCGGCAAGGTATACAAGCAAGAGCTCAACCCAGATGGTACCTATAAGCAGGAATGCCTTGATACCTTTATGCAGGCAGTGGAGGACTTTTTGTTTGAGCTAAGAAAGTACAATAAAGGGGCCTATATTATATGGGCATACGGGATGGGCGGTACAAGCCTAGTATCAGCGATAGACCAGGCCCTTAGGAGCTACAAGGATAAAAGTGGCGATGACAGGGTAGCCTTTTTACAGCTACCTACTACTACAGAGGAAACAATAGGGTCTATAATGCATCCTGGGAGGCTAGACCATGAAAGAGCAGCTAAGGTCTTAACCAAGTTTATAAGAAAAATATTATAGAAAAGTGTTTTTACATATTCCTAATGCTTATCCAGATAGGTAAGGCTAGACACCGATCATAAAAATGGTTGGTGCTTTTTTTATTTTTTTTTAATCATAAATTATTTCCTTTCAGAATATCATTATTCATACACACTTTGTCCAACTGCTAATACAAGCTAACAGGTGGGACAAAAAGAGGGTAAATGAAAAAACAAAAAATGAGGGGGAATAAAAATGAGAAAATTTAGCAAAACGTTAGGTTTGTTTTTGGCTGTAATGCTTCTTTTTACAGCAGCTGTTACTGCATACGCCCAGGACGCTGAACTTATGTGCTGGGATCCTTGTCCGCCCACAAAGACCACAAAGGTCACAATCCACAAGGTAGTTGGGACTGGTGGCTTTGAGCTAATAGATCATGATGGTAGGAAGCTAAACAAAGGTGAGATTGAAGGCCTGGGCGACGATGCTACTGAGTATATTGGCCCCGATATTGAATTTACCCTATGGAAGGTCGATAAAGGCATTGATATTGGAGCATTGAATAGTATGGATATTGATGAGCTAAATAGCAAATACAGTGACCATAGCACATATCAGGCTGGCCAAACCTTTGACCTAGAGGATGGAACATACTATTTAAGGGAGACCAAGCATCCTGACAACTATGTGGATCCACTTGGTGTACCTTCTATTTTAGATATACCTGCCTTAAGTGATAATGGGGACAGACTAACAGAAGTACATATCTACCCTAAAAACGTACTTGTTGAAGAGCCTGAAATAGATAAGGATGTTAGAGAAAAGGATAATGACAATGCAGGCTTTGATATAGGAGAGGTTTTTGAATACCTTATCTATCCTACCGTGCCAAAGGGTATTGAAGATTATAGCAGGTTCGAAATTTATGATAGGCTAGATCAAAAGCTAGACTATATGGGGCAAGTAACTGTTACATACAACGATAAAGTATTCGTCTCTGGTACTGACTATACATTACTAGGTAGCCCCGGAGCTGCTGGTGGATATTTTATTGTAAGATTTAGGGAGGAAGGACTTCAAAAGCTAGCAGAGAATAGACCAGAAAATGAGACAGAAAAGGATCTTGAAATTAGTTTTAAAGCTAGAATAAACAAGGATGCCGTAATGGGAGAGCAGATATGGAACAATGCTGAAATAACCTTTCAAAATAAACATATGGAGCAACCCAAGGAAGTAGATGTGCCAGAGGAAGAACGGCCTGAGGTCCACACTGGTGGAAGGAAATTTATAAAGGTTGATTTTGTTGAACAAGAATATAAGACATCTTTGAAGGATGCAGAATTTATAGTTAAAAGGCAAGTTGACGGTGGATATGAATATATGAACTTTGTACCTGAAGGTCAGAAAGTAGTTAGTGTGACCTGGGTTGATAGAGAAAACGCAAGTAGGATAAATTTGGATGTTAATCAAGGGGTCTTTGAGGTCAAAGGCCTAGCCTATGGAGACGATGGCACAGCATTTGAATACTGGCTGGAGGAGGTAGAAGTGCCTGATGGCTATGTAAAGATGGATGACCTAACATTTGAAATCGATGCTAACTCATATGGCAAACAAAATCAAATAAAGGTTGCTAACGTTAAAAAACCTAGAATACCTCAAACGGGTGGTATTGGTACACTAGTATTTTCAGCAGCAGGCCTTAGCTTGATGAGCGCAGCCCTAGTCATATTGAAAAGAAAGGATAGGTCTGACAAATAATAGGCCCTATACTTTAAAGGGTAGGAGGGCGAGCCAAAGCTCGTCCTTTTACTTTAAGATCTTAAAATACTACAGAAGAGATAGCCGGGGGTGGGTCTATGAAGACAAATAAAAGAGTAAAAACCGTACTGATTGTATTAATTTTTATAATTGGACTTGGCCTGTTTTTATATCCAATTATCACAAACTATATATATGACAAGGCTGCTAGTCGCCAGATAAAAAGCTTTGATAGAGAGGTAGAATCAATGGTGGATGAGGAAATAACTGACCTATTAAACCTTGCACATGCCTATAATGACTTTTTATCGGGTGATTTAGATATAGACAGGCTCAAGGATCCATATACCCAGGAGCAGATGGAGGCTGGAGTTTTAGAATATGCTAGGATGCTTGAAGTCAATGAGCAGATTGGACATGTGCTAATACCAAAGATCTGCTTAAAGGCTCCCTTGTATGCAGGTACAAAAGAGGCAGTTTTGCAAAAGGGGATAGGCCATATGGAGGGAACATCTCTGCCTGTAGGAGGCAACTATACACATTCTGTACTAACTGCCCATAGGGGACTACCTAAGGCCAAGCTCTTTACTGATCTGCCTAAGATGGAGCTAGGGGATAAATTTTATATAAAGAATCTTAGCGGTACACTTGCCTATCAGGTAGACCAGATTAAAACGGTGGAGCCAACAGATTTTAGCGATTTAGCCATAGTGCCTGGTTATGATTATGCTACGCTTCTTACCTGTACTCCTTATATGATTAACTCCCATAGGCTGCTTGTCAGGGGTCACCGCATAGAATATGTAGAGGCTGTAATGGAGAGTGAGATAGCTGCTGCCAATACCAATAACAGGTATAAAAAATTATTTTTTATTACCCTAATACTTTTAATAGCATTAGCC
>DASRNC010000044.1:0-8889 GCA_035647595.1 Bacillota bacterium
GTACTATAATAAATATAGGAAGCTAGCGAAGCGGGAGATGTGCGGCAAGGTTGGCCAGGCCCTTATGAGACGAGGTTTTGATTGGGATACCTGTAAAAGGGTTACTAGTAAGCTAGGTTCTTTGATGGAAGATGAGAAAATGGATTTATTTTAAAAAAGGGTTTGCAAAAAGAAAGATTTAGGGTATAATATATCCAAGGTCAAAGAAAGTCAATAGCAAAGAGGTGGGTTTTATGGCGCGTATAAGCGATGTTATAGAGGACTTTTTAAAGGCACTACTTACTGAAAGCGAGGGGGAGTTGGAGCTGCAAAGAAACGACCTTGCATCCTACTTTGAATGCGCTCCTTCACAGATAAATTATGTTCTTGCCACCAGGTTTACGCTAAACCACGGCTACTATATAGAAAGCCGCAGGGGGGGCGGGGGATTTATAAGGATAACCCGTTTAGATGTTGAAAAGGACGACTATATGCTCTACCTCCTGACAGAGGGTATAGGTAAAGAATTGAATGAGCAAAATGCAAAGCAGCATATACAATGCTTGGTGGAGCAGGAATTTGTAACAAAGCGTGATGGCCAGCTTATGAGGGCAGCCATATCGAACAAGACCATACCAATACCTTCATCCCTAAAGGATGCTATAAGGGCAGGTGTTTTAAAATCTATGTTAACATCGATTTTGGCCTTAGACGGAAAGGACAAGTGAACAAATTTTATTTATAGTATACCAATCTGGGTATATATAATAGTGATGGGAAAGGAGCTATAAAATGCTTTGTCAAGAATGCAAGCAGAGGCAGGCGACTGTCCATATGACTAAAATAATCAAAAATGAGAAAACGGAACGACATTTTTGTGAGGATTGTGCCAAGCAGCACGAGGACCTTACCGATATGGCCGCCTTTTCGGTAAACAGCCTAATAGCAAGCTTTATGGATATGGCTGGGCCACATGCAGCATTGCCAGAGACCTCCAGGGTCCACTGTCCCACATGTGACATGGAATATAGTCATTTTAAAAAAAGTGGCTTGTTAGGCTGCAAGGAATGCTACAAGCGATTCGAAAAGGGGCTTTATCCAGTACTTAGGAAGATACAGGGGAGGACAGAGCATTCGGGCAAGGTGCCAAAGCGAAGTGGCACGGTTATACTTTTGCAAAAACAGATAAAAACCTTAAAGCAAGACCTTAAACATGCAGTTCAGACAGAGGCATTTGAAGAAGCAGCCCGGATAAGGGACCAGCTAAAAGAACTGGAAAAACCCCGTCAAGAAGAGAGGGAGGGATAAACTTATGAGTTGGATAGATGAAAAGGGTCCAGATAATGATATAGTACTTAGCAGCCGAATCAGGCTTGCCAGGAATATCTCAGACCTTTCCTTCCCCTCCATAATGAAGGGTAGTCTTGCCCAGGATATTATGGACCTAGTCAAGGGGAGCCTTCAGGGGACTGAGTCAGATACAGACAGAAAGTATAGGTTTATAGCAATTAAGGATTTAGCCGCAGCTGACAGGCAGGTCCTGGTGGAGAGGCATCTAGCTAGCAGGGAATTGATGAAGCTGGCAGATATATCTGCATTAATGGTGGACGAAAAGCAAGAGGTTACTGTGATGATTAATGAAGAGGACCATATAAGACTACAGTGTATACTGCCGGGCTTTCAATTATCACAAGCTTGGGACTTGCTAGATGCTATAGATGATCTTATTGAGGACAAGGTGGACTACTCTTTTGATGACAGGTTAGGCTATCTGACAACCTGTCCCACTAATGTCGGTACCGGCCTAAGGGCGTCTGTGATGATGCACCTACCTGCACTTGCGGCAACGAAACAGATAAGTGCAGTATTGCGTACCATATCAAAGATTGGTTTGACTGCAAGAGGCCTATATGGTGAGGGTAGTGAGGCCCTAGGGAATATATATCAGATTTCCAACCAGATTACGCTTGGTCCATCCGAGGATGAGATTATAAACAACTTGACCGTTGCCAGCCAACGCATATTTGAAAAGGAACGCCAGGCTCAAAGGGCCCTATTAAAGGTAAGTGGCAGCCAATTTGAAGATGTATTGTGGCGGGCCATAGGGACCCTCTTATATGCTAGAGTTATGGATTTAAAGGAATTTATGTCCCTCTTATCCCAAATACGCCTCGGTGCAGGTCTGGGACTTTTCCCCCAAATCACGGCAGAGAATATTAATGAGTTGATGATCTTGGGGCAACCGGGGGCTTTGAAAAAAAGAGTGGGAAGGGCCCTTGTCCAGGAAGAGCAAAGTTCAATAAGGGCTAAAGCGGTTAGAAGTAGGCTGGATGAGCTTATGTTTTCAGTTAATAAAGCTAATGAAAAGGAAAGAGGACATAAAGAGGACCAAATGCAGGATAGTGAAGAACAAAAGGATCAAGAATAAAAGGATTAACAATAAAATGAAAATAGATAAAGGAGGCAATATAATATGGCGTTTTTTGGTAGGTTTACAGAGAGAGCACAAAGAGCACTTATATATGCCCAGGAGGAGGCCAGAAATCTCGGACACAACTATGTAGGGACTGAGCATTTACTATTGGGACTTTTAAAAGAGAGTGAAGGCGCGGCCGCCAAGGTACTAAAAGGGCTGGGAATTGATATAGATAAGGGCAGGACTCAGATAGAAAGCCTAATCGGCAAGGGGAGCTACAACTTTACCGAGGGCTTTGGATACACTCCAAGGACCAAGCGGGTCATGGAGCTAAGTTTTTACGAGGCTAGAAACCTCGGACACAATTATGTTGGCACGGAGCACCTCTTGCTAGCCTTGATTAGGGAAGGCGATGGGGTAGCTGCCAGGTTATTAAAAGATTCTGGAGTAGACTTGAAAAATATTAGGGAGCAAATAATAAAAATGCTCAAGGAGGAAGGTATGGAATCACATAAGACCCCTTCCAACAAGAAGGGCGGAGACACACCTGTCCTAGACCAGTTTGGTAGTGACTTGACCTACATGGCATCAGAGGGCAAGCTAGACCCTGTTATCGGCAGGGAAAAGGAGATAGAGCGGGTCATTCAGATCCTGAGCAGGAGAACTAAAAACAATCCTGTACTTATTGGTGAAGCCGGCGTTGGCAAGACTGCTGTGGCAGAAGGGCTGGCCCAGTTTATCCAAGAGGGTAATGTGCCTGAGCTTTTAAAGGGTAAAAGGATTGTCACCCTTGATATGTCAGGCATGGTGGCAGGAGCCAAGTACAGGGGCGAATTTGAAGAACGGCTCAAGAATGTAATGAATGAAATAAAAAAGTCCCAGGATGTAATCCTCTTTATTGATGAAATGCATACAATTATTGGGGCAGGTGCAGCAGAGGGTGCCATTGATGCATCCAATATACTAAAGCCCGCCCTGGCCAGGGGAGAAATCCAGACCATAGGTGCAACAACCCTGGATGAGTATAGAAAGCATGTAGAAAAGGATCCAGCATTGGAGCGTAGGTTCCAGCCTGTTACAGTAGGCGAACCTTCCAAGGAGGAGACCATACAAATACTATTTGGTCTACGTGACAGATATGAGGCCCACCACAAGGTCAGGATAACTGATGAGGCACTTGAAGCGGCAGTAGACCTTTCTGACCGCTATATACCAGACCGCTTTTTACCGGACAAGGCCATAGACCTCATAGATGAGGCTGCATCTAGAGTTAGACTACAAGCATTTACAACCCCACCTGATTTAAAGGACATGGAGGCCAAGCTGGAGGACCTTCACAAGGAAAAGGAAGAGGCTGTGATGAACCAGAGCTATGAAAAGGCAGCAAAAATAAGGGACGAAGAGCAAAAGTTCAAGGATGAGCTAGAGGAAATGAAGAAGGCTTGGACTAAAAAGTCCACTGTAAATACTGAGACTGTTAAAGAAGAGGAAATAGCCCATATCGTCTCCAGTTGGACCGGCATACCTGTCCAAAAACTGACTGAGCAGGAGACAGACCGGCTGCTAAATATGGAAAAAATCCTCCACGAGAGGATTATCGGCCAGGATGAGGCTGTAAAGGCAGTGTCAAGGGCTATCAGACGTGCAAGGGCTGGACTCAAGGATCCAGACCGGCCTATAGGCTCCTTTATATTCTTAGGTCCTACAGGAGTTGGTAAAACCGAGCTTTGCAAGGCCTTAGCTGAAGCCCTCTTTGGAGAAGAGGAAGCCATAATCCGCCTTGATATGTCAGAGTATATGGAGCGGCATACCGTTTCAAGACTTGTTGGTTCGCCTCCAGGCTATGTAGGCTTTGACGAGGGTGGACAATTAACAGAAAAAGTGCGTAGAAAGCCTTATTCTGTTGTACTCTTTGACGAGATTGAAAAGGCCCATCCGGATGTATTCAATATATTGCTGCAAATTCTAGAGGACGGCAGGCTGACCGATTCAAAGGGACGTACTGTGGATTTTAGGAATACAGTAATAGTTATGACTTCAAATGTTGGTGCCCATACCCTACGCAAGCAAAAAACAGTAGGTTTTGGCGCTGGCGATGATATGGCGGCCAGTGAATATGAAAAAATGAAGGATAATATTATGGATGACCTTAAGAAAACCTTCAGGCCGGAATTTTTAAACAGGCTGGATGAGACTATAGTATTCCATACCCTAGAGGACGAACACCTAAGGGAGATAGTAAAACTTATGGTGGCCAGTGTCTCGGCCCGGCTGGAGGAAAAGCAGATTTATTTAGAGGTTACCGATGCGGCCAAGGAGCACATGACCAAGGAGGGCTTTGACCCCACCTATGGAGCAAGGCCACTGAGGAGGGTTATACAGCGTGCCCTGGAGGACAATTTATCCGAGGAAATACTAACCGGCAGAGTAAAGGTCGGTGACAAGGTAAGGGTTGATGAAAAGGACGGCAAACTAATCTTTAATTAACCTAGCCTAGCATATATCTGAGAACCGGGAGCAATCCCGGTTCTTTTATCCTGTGTCAAGGGGTTGCCTTGGACCTGCTAGTGAATCAAAGTAAAGGTTTTTCTTATTGTATATAGAAATATACATCTAGCAAGGATGCAGGTCAGATTTTAAATAAGGAGTAGAATATGGCAAAGAAAAAAACAGTCTGGGTTTGCCAATCCTGTGGCAGCCAAACATTTAAATGGTCAGGCTTTTGTAGTGCCTGTAGCGAGTGGAACACCATCGTGGAGGAGACGGCCAAGAGTGATAAACCCCTGAGGGGGATAGGTGCAGATAGTGGTTATTCACCAAAACCAGTTTCAATAAGTAAGGTTGATAGCTCTGATACCCCAAGATTTGAGAGTGGTTCGGCTGAGCTAGACCGCGTATTGGGCGGTGGCATAGTACCAGGCTCCCTAGTGTTGGTAGGGGGAGACCCTGGCATAGGCAAGAGCACCCTCCTAACGCAGCTTGCCTACAATGTAGGTCGGACAAGGGGCAAGACCCTTTATGTAACAGCCGAGGAGAGTGCCCAACAGGTGCGCCTAAGGGCAGAAAGGCTGGACGCCATGGATGAGTCCTTCTTTGTAGTACCCGAGGCAGACATGCAGATAGTTCAAGATTATGTCAACAAAATTAAGCCTGCCCTAGTTATTATAGATTCTATTCAAACCGTGTACAAGCCAGACATACCCTCTGCACCGGGGAGTGTCGTCCAAGTAAGGGAATGTACAGCCCAGCTTTTACGACTGTCCAAAAATACAGGCATCCCCGTATTTATAGTGGGACATGTTACAAAGGAGGGTGCCATTGCAGGCCCTAGGGTCTTAGAACATATGGTTGACACAGTTTTATACTTTGAGGGGGAAAGACATACCCAGTTTAGAGTTCTCCAGGCGGTTAAGAATAGGTTTGGGGCCCTGGAGATTGGTGTTTATGAAATAGGGCAAAAGGGACTGGCAGATGTAGCCAACGCATCCAAGCTCTTTTTATCAGAGCGTCCAGTAGGGGCTAGTGGTAGTGTAGTAGTCCCTGTTATTGAGGGGACTAGGCCCCTACTTGTCGAAGTGCAGGCCCTGGTCAGCACTTCAGCCTATCAAAATGCGCGGAGGACAACCAACGGCATCGATGTAAACAGACTCCAGCTATTGATAGCTGTGCTGGAAAAACGGGCCGGTATCCTTATGGGGACCAATGATGCATACGTAAAGGTAACGGGCGGGGTCCGGGTAGATGAGCCAGCTGTTGACCTGGCATTGGCAGTGGCACTGGCTTCGTCCTATCGTGATGTGGCTGTAGACCCCCATACACTAGTCATTGGTGAGGTTGGTCTAGCAGGCGAGGTCCGGTCTGTTTCATATTTGGAGCAAAGGATAAAGGAGGCACAAAAGCTAGGCTTTAAAAAGGCAATTGTCCCAAGGAGCACCCTGTCGGTCTTCCGCAATAAGGATTTTGTACTTCTTGGTGTGGAAACGCTCTCTGAAGCCCTTGAGGCGGCCTTGCCAAGATAGGATATGGAACTTAAAAAGGAAGAAAAAAAGGGCACCAGGCTAGAAAATAGGCCTGTCATGCTCCCTTGTAATGTAAGTATAAGTGTATTTATCTTTATCTGAGTCCATAGATGCCCAAGGTGGACATCTTCTTCTTTTCCTTTTCCAGTATGTCATCTAGCTTGATATCTAGTACACTGGCTAGGCTTGCTAAAAAGAACATTTGATTGCCCATTTCATTTTCGATGATGTCCTTGCATTGGTCACATATATCTCCTCTTAAATGAGAATCCATATAGTCCTTGAGCTGGGATAGCGAAACATCCTCGGGTAGGTCCTGTTTCTTGGCATGGACCTCTATACAGCCACAGCTAGTAACCGATTTAGCTACTGCCCTGTTTACCCGGGAGGCTGACGCCTGATATTTAGACAAAATGTCAAGTATGCTACGGTGCCTGACCAATTGGTAATCAACTAGTTCTTGAAAATCATCATATCCTATATCCTTCATTGTTACATCTCCCTACTGCCATCAATATTAACCTTAATATAATTATGGTGGATAAATCTTCATTTGTCAACGTAATTCAGGCTTGTTCGGATGACAATTTGAGGTAATTCACAAAAGGGAGGAAAAATATCTATAATGTTTGACAATGGTCTTTACCATATGTTAAAATATCAGTTTACTTGACTTGAGCCCCCGTTTTTGCTATAATGGGAGTAATTTGAACAAGGAGGCATCGGTTTATGTTTGAGATAGGAGACAAAGTTGTCTACCCAATGCACGGTGCCGGAATAATCGAGGGTATAGAGGCCAAGGAGATTCTCGGCGAGACTCAACAATATTACGTTCTAACCTTTCCAATAGGTGGTATGAAAGTCATGATACCTACCAAAAATGTTGAGAATATCGGGATAAGACAGGTTATTTCCGGTACAGATTTCAATAAGGTAATGCAGGTTTTGAGTAATGAAGGTCCAGCCCTACCGGACAACTGGAACAAAAGATACCGGATGAATCTTGAAAAATTAAAAACCGGAGACATATACGAGGTAGTCAATGTGGTTCGTGATCTTATGCTAAGAGACCACGCGAAGGGATTGTCAACAGCCGAGAGGAAAATGCTCAATAATGCAAGGCAGATTTTGGTTAGTGAGCTGGTACTATCTTCATCAACAGAAGAAGAGGAAATAGCGGCCATGGTAGACAGGGTAACCTTAAGTGAGAGTGAGAATCAGGACGACGCTTAAATAGCGTCGTTTTTTGTTAAAGTATTATGAACATTCACATCTAGCTATATATTCCTTATAAATATTTGGTATAATGTCAATAATATATGCAAGGAGGTGGAGAAATGCTCAAGAGGTTTTTCAGAGGCCTTTTGACTCTCATGGGAGTCGGATTAGGCTCAGGAATAGCAGTTATGCTCAATGGGATTTTTGAGGAATTTAATTTTAATTTTATTCCCGCAAGACAGGCGGAAGTAGTTATAGTGGCTTTAGGGTTGATTACTGGTATTATATTTTTTATTTTGTCCTACAGGATTATGGGAAACATAGTATCATGCCTCAAATGGATAGAGAGAAAGCTGTCTGACGTACCAGCACACGACATTTTTTTGGGGTCACTAGGACTTACTATCGGACTATTAATAGCACTTCTAATCAGTAGTCCAATACGGGATATCAGCCTTAGGTGGGTATCAAATATATTAACATTGGGTATTCATATGCTCTTTGGTTATTTAGGACTAAATATCGCAGTCAAAAGACGTGAAGAGCTGGCCAACCTATTATTACTTAGGCGGGACCCCAGCCAAAAGGAAAAGGCCGGTCAACTAGCAAGAAAGAAGACCCCAAAAATACTGGATACAAGTGTTATAATAGACGGACGCATATTTGATATATGCAAGACTGGATTTATTGAGGGCCCTATCGTTATACCGTCTTTTGTATTAGAGGAGCTTAGGCATATAGCGGATTCTTCGGATTCACTAAAGCGTAATCGGGGCAGGCGAGGACTTGATGTCCTAAACCGCATACAAAAGGAGCTTGACATAGAAGTCCAAATATATGAGGGCAAAAGTGATAAAAGCCTAGAGGTTGACAGCAAGCTATTAAAGCTAGGACAAAAGCTTGACGCCAAGGTTGTCACCAATGACTACAACCTAAATAAGGTAGCCGAATTTCAAGGGGTGGCCGTTCTCAATATTAATGATTTGGCTAATGCAGTAAAGCCTGTAGTCCTACCTGGCGAAGGAATGGTTGTACTAGTTATAAAGGCTGGCAAGGAAACAGGCCAGGGTGTAGCCTATTTAGATGATGGGACAATGATAGTTGTAGACGGTGGTAAAAAGCATGTGGGTAAAACCATAGATGTCCTTGTAACAAGTGTGCTTCAGACTTCAGCAGGCCGGATGATCTTTGCAAAGCCAAAGGATGCAGACAAGATAGTATCCTAAACAAAAAACATTGATATAATAAATATATATA
>DASRNC010000045.1:0-4924 GCA_035647595.1 Bacillota bacterium
AATGAATAGTTTTAAAGCTAAATAAGGAAGGTGGTTATAAATGAGTATATTTACGGGTTCCTGTACAGCGATGGTGACACCTTTTACTGAAAATGGGGTTAATTTCGATTCTCTAGGAAGGAGTATAGAATTTCAGATTACAAGCGGTACTGATGCACTGCTAGCCTGCGGAACAACAGGTGAGCCCACTACTATGACTCAAGAGGAAAGAAGAGATGTTATCAGCTATACAGTCGAAAAAGTAAATGGTAGAGTACCCGTTATAGCAGGCACAGGTGGCAACAATACAGTAGAGGTTATCAAGGCTTCAGTAGAAGCCGAAGCAGTCGGCACGGATGCACTTTTAATTGTAAATCCCTATTATAATAAGACTAATAAAAGAGGTCTATACGAGCACTACAAGACGATTTGCAGTGAAGTCAGCCTGCCTGTCATACTCTATAATGTCCCAAGTAGAACCTGCCACAATATCTCAGCTGAAGACCTTCAAGAGCTCTCTAATATAGAAAATATAAGAGCAATAAAAGAAGCAAGTGGGGATTTAGCCCAAGTGCTCGAGATGTCTGCCCTATGCGGTGAATATTTAGATATTTACTCTGGTAATGACGATACCATTGTACCGGTCTTGTCTTGCGGGGGCAAGGGCGTGATTTCCGTAGCCGCTAATATTGTACCTGACGCTATTCACAAAATTGTAGCTGATTATCTCTCAGGTGATCTTACAAGTGGCCTAAATATACAACTTAAAATCCTCCCCCTTGTAAATGCTCTCTTTAATGAGGTTAATCCGATACCCATCAAAACTGCAATGAACCTGATGGGGATGAATATGGGGCCGCTAAGGGCTCCCCTTTATGATATGTCCGACCAAGCCCTTTCAATCCTAAATGAGTGCATGAAAGAGCTTGCTTTGATATAATGTATTTTAAACAAAGGCAAAACATGGAGTTGATTACAAATGAAAGTGATAATAAACGGCATTAATGGAAAGATGGGCAAGCAGCTACATGAGGCCATAAAAAATGATCCAAAGCTGGGGGTGGTAGCAGGCATTGACAAGAATTCACCAAACCTCAACTACCCCTTCCCCGTCTACAATAACCCTGGTGATATAGAGGAAAAAGCTGATATAATAATAGATTTTTCTAGACCTGATGCAATACCTGCTTTATTAGAGTATGCTAGAGCCAACAAGCTACCCCTAATAATTGCTACAACTGGATTATCTACCGAGTACCTGGAGTTGATACATGAGACCTCCTCCCATATACCTATCCTAACTGCAGCAAACATGAGCATGGGAGTAAATATTATGCAGGAGCTAGTAAAAAACTCAACCGAAGTATTGGCTGACTCCTTTGATATCGAAATAATAGAAAAGCATCATAATCAAAAGGTGGACTCACCGAGCGGTACTGCACTTGCACTAGCTGAATCCATAAATAGCGCCCTAGCAAAGACAAAAGACTATATATATGGTCGGCATTCTGCCAATGAAAAACGCACATCAGACGAAATAGGAATACATTCAGTACGTGGTGGAACAATTGCTGGGATTCATAGCGTTATCTATGCAGGCAGGGACGAAGTTCTAGAGATCACCCATACAGCCCTATCTAGGCAAATATTTGCCTTTGGAGCCATATACGCAGCCAATTTTTTAATTGACAAAGCGCCTGGCTTATACAGCATGAAGGATGCACTTCAGTATGAAGGATCCTTGGCAAATATTAAAACCAGCAACGATGATTCAATGATAACTATCAATCAGCTACCCAACGACCCATCCATGATAGCTGAAATATTTTCTAGCTTGGCTGACCAAAACATCAATATAGATATGATTAGCCAAACCGCTCCTGTAAAAGGCCTCATTAATATATCCTTTACACTCCCTCATGCAGACCTGGCTGTTGCCATACAAACAATTGGCAAATACAATAAGGCAAATCCAACAGTGAGAACGGATGTATATGCCGATATCACAAAGCTCACAGTGGAGGGAATGAATATGGAAACCCAAGCTGGAGTTGCAGCCAGATTGTTTGATGCTCTTGCTACCTGTGATGTTAGAATTAAAATAATAACAACCTCAGAAACTAAAATTTCATGTGTAGTCAATCAGAAGGACGAAAGTATTGCCATGGAAGCTGTTGTTAAAGCATTTTGCAAGGACATATAAATAATTATCCACAAGCCGGTCATAAGTGGCCGGTTTTTTGTTTGGTTTTATATATCTAGGAGGTAAAGCGCGATATATGTAGAATAAACACTATAACTATCTATTAACAACCAAGGAGGGTATTTAATGTCCACAAATAAAACCGGAGACAATAATCGGTTGACTAGCACGAGTAATGGGCTAGCTAATAAGATCCCAGAGTTTTTTAAAAACTTAAATCGAATACGTTACAGACTAATTGCATCCTTTTTAATAATGGTTATCCCCATATCTCTGCTTGGACTCTTATCATACAACAGTGCCTCATCCGCTCTGAAAGAGTCAATTGTCGACTCCACTGCCCAACGATTAGAAATGAGCAATAATTACCTTAGTCTATTAATGGACAATGTAAATTCCACTATCCTTCATATAATATCTACGGATACTATTCAGGAGCTATTGCAGCAGGCAACAAAAGAGGTAGCTCCTGAAGACATAAGACAATATGAATCAAAGGGCATGACCGGATTAACAAGCATCTACAATAGTAGCGCTGATTATATCAGCCACCTATTTGTCCTAGGCCAAAACCATCGTGGTAGTCTTTCTACTACTGCAATTGATCCCTACACTTATGATTTTGACGCAGTACGAAATAGCTCCTGGTACAAGGAGGCATTCAAGCCTGAAAATAAGGGTAAAACCATTTGGGTTTCCCTACATGAAGAGCTAGATATCCACTTGGAAAATATAGATCATGAATACTCCCTATCTGCTCTAAGGGGGATAGAGGTCTTAGGAGTACAATACCTAGTAGTCGTTGATGTAAAATATGAAGCGTTATCCAATATCATAGGCGAAATAAATTTAGGTGACGGGAGCGAGGTTTATCTATTCAGTCCAGAAGGTCGTGTTTTTTCCAGTATGGATTTAATGCCAGCTGCCGAAGAAGAAGGCGAAGATTTAGACCCCAAAGATGAAACAGATGAAAATACTGGACTAGAAGGCGAAGATTTAGACCCCAAAGATGAAACAGATGAAAATACTGGACTAGAAGACGAAGATTTAGACCCCAAAGATGAAACAGATGAAAATACTGGACTAGAAGACGAAGATTTAGACCCTGAAGACGAAGCAGCCCAGTCTACAGACCAAGAACAAGAGGATGATGAGAAGGCAAACCCAATTGAGGAGGAACCAGATGATGGAGCCTTAAATCCCACTTTTGTGATGGACCATGAAATAATCCGAGAGGATTTTTACAAAAATATAAATGCTAATATGAAAAGAACAGACTCAGATATAGTAGTATACAACGATGAAGATCAGCTTATGTTTTTCTCTAAAATAGAGAAAACAGACTGGACGGGTGAGACCTATCATACAGGCT
Source organism: Bacillota bacterium (assembly GCA_035647595.1). Classification (GTDB taxonomy): domain Bacteria; phylum Bacillota; class Clostridia; order Caldicoprobacterales; family DTU083; genus UBA3906. The sequence continues at coordinate 3,555 of DASRNC010000045.1, forward strand.
ATACTCTTGTCGGCCTTGTGCCAAACAAGCAGCTAATGGCACCTATTAGTGAGATTGGTATGCTAACCATTATCTTATCAATCCTCGCAATACTCTTTGCCCTTGTGCTAGGAGTTGTATTGGCTATTAGGATTGGAGGGCCCATCCAAGAGGTTATTACATCGGCTGATGCTGCAGCTGGAGGAGACTTGACCGTTATGCCCCATATAGATAGGAGCGATGAATTTGGTTTACTAAATAAGAGTATCACCAGTATGGTAACCAGTATGCGTAGCCTTATCAGTCAGGTATCTAATATAACCCAAAGAGTTATAGAGTCCGCATCCATCGTATCTAATACCTCCCAGCAGGTATCCCAGTCGTCAGATGAGATATCTAGGGTGATTTCCGATATCTCTCAGGGCGCTAATGAACAGGCTAGTGATATGGAGCAGGGTGTGTTTATGATGCAAAATCTGGCTGATAAAATGGGAACTGTATCACACCATTCAAACCAGATTGAATCGGTGTCCAACAAAACTGTAAACTTGACAAGCCAAGGACTTGAAACCGTTCAGAATCTAGGCAAAACAACACAAGAAAATACTGAAATCACCCATGCCATAGTCAGTGACATCGAAAAACTGGATATTCATTCACGGTCTATAGGCAACATAGTAAAGGTTATTGAGGATATAGCAGAGCAAACAAACCTACTCTCGCTGAATGCTTCTATAGAAGCGGCACGAGCAGGGAAATACGGCAAGGGCTTTTCCGTTGTAGCTGCAGAGGTGCAAAAACTTGCTGAGCAAACAGTCGATGCTATATCGGACATATCCAGTATAGTTAAGGATACCCAGGAGCAAACACATCAGACCGTTGATAGGGCCCAGTCCGTTGAAAGAGTTGTTGAAGCACAAAACAAAGCCGTTCAGACAACTCTTGATATCTTTAATACTATCAGTAGCTCTATGCAAAACCTTGTAGCTGAAATCGGAAAAATTTCAGATGTTGTAGACGATATTGAGAATAGTAAAAACCATGTGGTTTCCTCAATGGAAAACGTGTCCGCTGTGGCCCAGCAATCCGCAGCATCTTCCCAAGAAGCTACGGCTTCAACTGAGGAGCAGCTAGCAGTAATAGAAGAATTGGCTTCCTTTGCAAGTGAACTAGACCAAACAGCAAAGGATCTGTCAGAGGCTATAGCAGTATTCAAGCTTTAAAGCATGTAGGAATACTAGCTCAGTAAGATAAATTACCATAGATAATATACCGGTAAGACAGTAGCTAAAAAACCGGAGAGATATCTCTCTCCGGTTACTTTTTTCTATTCTTTACCCTTTAGTATTCTATACCCTTTCGGGCGGCTACTCCCTTATCCATATAATGCT
>DASRNC010000046.1:0-2434 GCA_035647595.1 Bacillota bacterium
ATATATAACTATACGATAAAATATATGGAGGTATGTACGAATGAACTTAAAGGGTACCAAAACAGCAGTCAATCTTATGAAGGCTTTTGCAGGCGAATCACAGGCTAGAAACCGCTATACATACTATGCATCCGTCGCCGACAAAGAAGGTTACAAACAGGTCCGAAATATATTTTTGGAGACTGCTGACAATGAAAAGGAACATGCAAAAAGGTTTTACAAATTCCTCTTGGCAGGATTGGATGAACTACCAGCTGACGTCGAGATACAGGCATCCTTCCCTGTTGCTCAAGGCAACACAGCAGACAATCTAAAAGCCGCTGCAGCTGGCGAATATGAAGAATGGGCTGAGCTCTACCCCATGTTTGCCGACGAAGCTGAAGAAGAAGGCTTCCAGAAAATTGCTGATGTATTTAGATATGTTGCTGATGCAGAAAAATGGCATGACACCAGATACAAAAAATTGCTAGCCAATATTGAAAACAATGAGGTTTTCAAAAGAGAAGGAACAGTATATTGGAAATGTGGTAACTGTGGTTATGTTCATGAAGGACTTGAGGCTATTGATATGTGCCCCGCATGCGACCATGCCCAGGCTCACTTTGAGCTATATGCAAATAACTACTAATATCCCCGACACTTATATTCACCAGTTTTAGATTAGTGCAAGCGCCGCCCTGTAGGATACTTTTCTACAAGGCGGCGCTTGCTCCTTTATTCAATCTTTATTTTTAAAGACTCTCGAGAAATTCGGCTACCCGGGTCTCTGCACTTTCGTTGATAATATTAACCTTTATATCCGCTAGCTTGGCCCTTTGTACAAGTTGGTTTACTGTGGAGGTATAAAATGAAGTGCCTACAACCAAAACCTCCTTGCTAGCACCTATCAGGTCCATGGCCTCTTGAAAATATCTAATCATATCGCCGTACAATACCACATTTGTTTGAAGCAGGCTAGCACACTCACGACAATTAATTGACTCGCGAACCTGATAGAAATCAAAATTCTTGTCACATTTGTGGCAAATTACATGCTCAAGGTTGCCATGTACCTCGAGCAAAAGCTGTGTGCCAGCCTTCTTGTGAAGCCCGTCTATATTCATTGTTATCACTGGTACATCATGCTCTGCCAATGCTAGATGGCCAGGATTGGGCTCAGCCTTGTCAATGGTTTCCTTCATCTGGAGTAGGCCTGTGTAGAAGTCTTGCGTATGAGAATTAAAATAATCTCTGCTAAGCTTGTCTCTCAAATCTCCCATTTCTTCAAAGGTTGGTATCCCACTTGCCTGAGATATTCCGGCTCCTGTTATAGCTACTAGTTCATACACTAATAACAACCCCTTGTATATAGTTTTTTAACTAAGCCTTTCTTCTATCAGCTTGGCCAACCTTACTGCATGCTCTTCTATCTCCCGTTGCTCAGTACCCTCTATCATGACCCTGACCAAGGGCTCCGTGCCTGAAGGCCTTATCAGTACTCTTCTCTCATCTTTAAATATTGATTCTATTTCCCCTATAGCCTCCTGTATAAGAGGGTCGTCCTCATAGGCATGCTTTTTCTCATCCCTTACACTGGCGTTTACTAAAACCTGGGGATATTTCTTCATACAGCCTGCCAGTTCTGAAATCTTTTTACCAGTATGTTTCATAACCTTGAGCACCTGTAGTGCTGTCAGTAGGCCATCTCCTGTTGTATTGTAGTCAAGGAAAATAACATGCCCTGATTGTTCCCCGCCTAGGGAGTAGTTGCACTCCAGCATTTTTTCTAAAACATACCGGTCACCAACGTCAGTTTTCTCGCTCTTTAAGCCAGCTTGCTCTATGGCCTTGTCAAGACCAAGATTGCTCATTACAGTCGTCACCAGGGTGTCATTCTTTAGTTTCTTATTCTTTTGCATGTCAAGGGCGCACATCACCATTATCTGATCACCATCAACCAGCTTCCCATTTTCATCGACTGCAATAAGGCGGTCAGCATCACCGTCAAATGCAAAGCCTATGTCTGCATCTGCCTCAAGTACATAGCTTTGTAGTTTTTTTGGATAGGTTGAACCACAGCTTGAATTGATATTGACCCCATCTGGAGTAGTATACATAGTATGTACGTCTGCACCAAGAGCCTCAAAGAGGATAGGTGCTGCCTCATAGCTTGCCCCGTTTGCGCAGTCAATGGCTATCTTTATGTCCCTTAGGTCTGTATCCATTGTACCCTTTAAAAAGTCTACATAATCCTTGACAGTATTCTTTATCCTCACTATCCTACCTACACCCGCACCTGTCGGTTTGGGCAAGTCCTCCGCCTTGTCTAATACGATAGCCTCTATCCGGTCCTCTATTTCATCAGGCAATTTGTGGCCCCTACTATCGAAAATCTTGATACCATTGTACTCCATAGAATTGTGAGAGGCAGATATGACTATACCAGCATCTGCAC
>DASRNC010000047.1:0-14512 GCA_035647595.1 Bacillota bacterium
GACAGTAAAGTCTGGATGAAAGAAGAGTGCGGCTTGGCATATTATTGTAATTAGCATGCTCCTGAGATATTTTAGGAGCATTTATATTGTAAAAAACCCATGGCACTCTCCTTACGACCAATTTAAGCAAGCAAATTAATCTTAGGGGGTAAAGACATGAACAAGAAAAAGAACAATGGGGTTACTTATCTTTTTCAATTTAGCACAAATAATATAGTGAAAGTTGGCATGCTGTCTGCAGTTGCATTTATACTTATGCTGATTCAGTTTCCAATCCCAACAATATTTCCGTTTTTTCTAGAGCTAGATATCAGCGAACTTCCAGCATTACTCGGCGGCTTTGCACTAGGTCCGGTGGCAGGTACGATTATAGTACTACTAAAAAACCTATTGTTATTAGTTGTTAGGGGTACAAAGACTAGCTATGTTGGCGAATTATCGAATTTTATAGTAGGATCCGCATTTGTAGTGCCTGCCTCGATAATTTATCTACATAATAGGACCAAAAAAGGTGCAATGTATAGCCTAATAACTGGTATATTCGGAATGACGATAGTAGCAATCCTATCAAACTACTATTTGATTGTTCCCTTATATTCTAAGGCTCTTGGATTTGAAGAGGTTATGAATATGGCATCTAAGGCTAATGGAGCAATAGTAGATATGAAGACCTATATACTATATGCAGTCCTACCCTTCAATATCCTAAAATCAGCTATAGTATCTATTTTCACACTACTAATTTACAAAAGGCTATCGCCAGTCCTACGCAAGTAAGCAAAATCTGAGAACCTGATTTTTTTATTCAAAATACTTTTATGGTATAATGGGGGCTATAATACACATATATCGATAGCAAACTGAGTTTTGCGGATGAAGCAAAGAGGTGAATTATCATAGTCCTATTATCATGTAATGTAGAAGACACAAACAAAATAGGAGGCATTTTAGGTCAACATGCAAGCCCTGGAGATATAATATTATTGTATGGCGACTTGGGAAGTGGTAAAACAACTATATCAAAAGGTATTGCTAAAGGGGCATGTGTTGAAGCTACTGTCACAAGCCCCACCTTCATATTGATGAACCAATACATTGGCAAGTGCAAAATTTATCATTTTGATATTTATAGACTCTCTGATCCCGATGAGCTTTATGATTTAGGTTTTGAAGAATATATTTATGGGGATGGTATTGCACTAGTGGAATGGCCAGAGAAGATGGGGGATTTGCTCCCACAAGAGTATCTAAAAGTGACTCTGGAGAAAGTTGATAATGATAAATACAAAAGGACAGTGAGGATAAGTCCAATAGGTAAAAAATATGATAGGTATAAGGAGGCTTTGCTGAGATATGAGAGTACTTGCCCTTGAATCTTCTTCACTTGTGGCTGGCATAGCAGTATTGGATGGTTCATCCCTGGTCTATGAAGGGTATAGCCACCACAAAAGGAATCATTCACAAACTTTAATGCCAATGATTGAATATGCTCTAGCAACCTCGGAAATAGAATTGGCCGATATAGATATTATTGCTGTGACAAATGGCCCGGGCTCTTTCACAGGCTTGCGAATAGGCATTTCAACTGTAAAGGGATTGGCCCAGGCTTCAGATAAAAGGGTTGTAGCTATCCCGACCCTAGACTCCCTTGCACATAATGTTACTCGCTTTCCAGGCCTGGTCTGCCCAATTATGGATGCTAGAAGAGAGCAGGTCTACACCTGTATATACAAATGGCAAAACACTGGGTACAAAAAACTTATGTCATACTCTGCTATGCATATCCATGAGCTTGTAGAAGAGATTTTAGACCTTGGTCAGCCTGTCATATTTCTGGGTGACGGCGTAGCAAAATACAAGGACCTTTTAAAAGAAAGGCTTGGAGGGCAAATGGATATAGCGCCAGCTCACTTGTGTCTCCAAAGGGCATCCACAACTGCCTGGATGGCTCAGAATTATGCATCTTCCAATAGGCCTATTACATATTACGAGCTTGAACCCTTTTACCTAAGAAAATCACAGGCAGAACAAGCTAAAAGCGATTGACCGGAGTAAATTATGAATAAGATGATAAAGGTACAGCCAATGGGATTGGAGGATCTTGAACAAGTATGGGAGATTGAAAAGCTTTCCTTTAGTCTACCCTGGACACTTGAATCCCTTCGACTTGAAATAGAACAAAACCAATGTGCAAGGTACTATATAATCAAGGCCAATGAGATGGCCGTAGCATATGGCGGTATGTGGATTGTACTTGATGAAGCTCATATAACAAATATTGCTGTTCACCCAGACTATAGGAATAGGAGACTAGGAAGACTGATGGTGCAGACTCTTATAAAGGAAGCTTTAGGGATTGGGATGGGGCGCATGACCCTTGAGGTGAGAGTATCCAACAAAGCCGCTATTAGACTATACAAATCATTGGGATTTGAGGAAGGTGGAATCAGGAAGGGCTATTATGCAAACAACGGTGAAGATGCGCTTATTATGTGGAATTTCCACTTGGGGGAGGGTAAATAAATATGAGTAAAAAATTAACCTGTTTTATTATAGCCCTTGTCACCTCTGCCCTAGTATATCCTATACTACTTGTGACAAGCATAAACCTGGTGGCATTTAATCAGAGTTTTTATATTAATCAATATGAAAAATTAGATGTAGCTAATACAATTGGCATATCAGAGCCGGACTTACATAGGGTTACGTGGGAGCTATTAGAGTATATAAAAGATGAAAAAGATTCACTTAATGATATCGAAGCTGAAATAGGAGGTGAAGTGGGGCAGGTTTTCAATGAGAAGGAAGTAGCTCATATGGTGGATGTGAAGGATTTATTCAAATTCGCTTACAATGTCAGGTTTGTTTCACTAGTAGCTATGATATTGCTTATTTTTATTATCCTATTAATTTGTAGAAAAAAAGCCCTTAAAAAATTGTTTGTCTCCTTTTTATGGACAAGCGGAGGGCTGATGATTTTAGGCGGCATTCTCTTTATTTTAATTCAGACAAATTTCTCATATTACTGGGACCTATTCCACCATATATTTTTTGACAATGATCTTTGGCTATTAGATCCTAAGACTGATATTATGATTCAAATGGTGCCTCAACCGTTCTTCTATAGCGCTGTAACACGTGTAATAGTGTATTTTTCAACAGCCAGTATTATATTGGCTATTGCTGCAGCTACCTATATAATATTAAATAAGCGCAAAACAAAGGCTAGACCGGACTAAGGAGATAATAATGACATATTTTGAAAAAATGAAGCAGAAGACAGAGCTATTAAAAGAGAAAAAAGATATACTGATTTTGGCCATAGAGACATCCTGTGATGAAACCGCAGTTGCCTTGGTTAAAAACGGAAGGGAAGTTCTGAGCAATACTATCGCATCGCAAATAGATATACATAAAGAGTATGGTGGCGTAGTACCAGAAATAGCATCTAGAAAGCATGTAGAGGCTATCAATCACATCGTGGCTAAAGCACTAACTGCATCTAACAAATCCTTGGCTGATATAGATGCTATAGCAGTAACCTACGGGCCAGGTCTTGTAGGTGCTTTATTGGTTGGCCTTTCAGTGGCCAAGGCTCTAGCCTTCGGCCTTTCAGTCCCTCTGATTGGGGTCCACCATATAGAAGGACATATCAGCTCTAATTATATCCAAAGTCCTCTATTAACACCCCCCTTCCTATGCTTGGTGGTATCTGGAGGCCATACTATGCTTGTTCATGTAAATGATTATTGTGAGTATGAGCTGATGGGTCAGACCTTAGATGATGCAGCAGGCGAAGCATTTGATAAGATAGCAAGAGTAATAGGTTTAGGGTATCCAGGTGGACCCGCCATACAAGAAGTTGCCAAGAGTGGCGACCCCAATAAATACTCTTATCCAAGAGTTAATATCAAGGACAAGCCTTATGATTTTAGCTTTAGCGGTCTGAAAACTGCTGTTATTAATCATGTGCACAAGCTTAAGCAGGCAGGAGAAGAAATAAGTCAAGAAAGTGTTGCGGCCTCCTTCCAGCAAGCAGTGATTGACGTCTTAACGGATAAGGCTATAAGGTGTGCACTAGCATTGGGAACAGATAAATTGGCTCTTGCAGGGGGGGTAGCAGCAAATACCCTATTGAAAAGCCAAATGAAGAATATGTCATCCCAGCACGGAATTAAACTTTATTATCCTTCAACTGTCCTTTCTACAGACAACGCAGCTATGATAGCTAGTGCAGGGTACTTTAGATTATTAAGGGGAGATATAAAGGATTTGTCTTTAAATGCAATTCCATATCTGTCTTTGAAGGGTATTAGTTGATTTTGCATAAGATGCAAATTTTCCTGCATTAATTTATTAAAATAGAGGCTTTTAAAAAAATGAACGGTGCATAGTGTGGAAAATCCCTTGAAGCCCCCAAAACACAAGACTTTTACTGTGGATAACTCTGTGCATAATGTGGATACAATAACCAAAAAAACCCACAAAAAATCTAAATATAAACGGATATCCGCAAAAAATACCATAAAAAGGTTTATAAAATTACAGCATATTACAAAGTATAACAACAGACAAGTCTGTTGTTTTTTATTTATCTACCTAAAAAAATTAGCTAAATCTATAAAAAAGAATAAAGTTGTTCAGTAGGGAGAATATAATATTTGTCATGCCAATTATAGAATAAGGAGTAGATTATGTTGAAGGTAAATGAAGTGATGACAACTCATATAGCTACTATAGGGGCTGAGAAATCAGTTTTAGATGCCGCCAAGGTCATGCAGGCTCATAATGTAGGTTCAACACCTGTTTGCACTAGTAATGGTAAGGTGATAGGGATACTTACGGATAGGGATATAGTGGTTAGGGCAATTGCTAACAATGCAGATGCAAATAGTATACCTGTAGAAGATATAATGACAAGAGAAGTTATAACAGCCAGCCCAAATATGGAAATTGACAAAGCTATAAGATTGATGGCACAGAACAAAATTAGGCGTTTACCAGTAGTCAATAATGATACCCTAGTTGGAATGATTGCTATAGGCGATTTGGCTACTCGACACATACTCCATGATGAAGCAGGGGAGGCCCTAAGTGAGATATCTGAGCCGTCAAGACCAATGAACATGATACAGTAAAAGCATATGTTTTTATAGTAATTTGCTTGCAGAGGACAGTCAGTTTTTAGCTGATATATACCAATTATAAGAATCAGCGCTTATGCGATGTCAAGCTGTTGATTCTTTTTTTCAATAAAGCTAAGCTTAAGGAGAACCTTATATGCCTAATATGGAAGACCTGAAAGAATATGCTACAACAGTAGCAGACGAATTCGAAATACTAGACCCTAAAAAGAGAACAAGGTGTAAAATGCCCAAACTCTATGAAGATAATTTAGTATTGATCCGGGCGTACAAGTTAATTAACGAAGCAGTAAAATCCAAGGGCAGTATTATTGCAGCTGCTGAATGGCTTCTTGACAATTTTTATGTTGTGGAGGAACAAGTAAAAGAACTAGAAAACACCCTGTCTAAGGATACTTGCAGAGATCTCCCTATACTAAGTGACGGAGAATATAAAGGATATGCAAGAATATATGGGATAGCCATGAGGATTTGCGCATATACCGATGCCAGGATAGATGAATTTGTAATTCCGGATTTCATTAATAGATATCAGACTATAACACCCTTAAGCAGTGAAGAGCTATGGGCCCTGCCCACAATGCTAAGAGTTGCTTTAATACAAAAGATTCGAGACATTACAATATTCATTATTGAATCATTACAGGAGCAAAAGTCAGCAGAATTATGGGCTCAAAGGCTTATAGAAGGACTTGTTGGATACAAGGATAAGGGTAATGATGCATTAGGCACAGTTATAAATGCTCATGACAAGGCTATTGATTATATAAGGCCAATCTATGCTGAGAGATTATTACATAAGCTTAGGGAGGAAGGTCCCGATTCTGCTCCAATTATTAGGTGGGTTGATGGCCGCTTGGCAGTTCAGCATACAGGAGCTGATGAAATTATACAAACTGCCCATCAAATGCAGGCGGTTAATCAGGTTACAATAGGAAATGCTGTAACTAGTATAAGGGAAATTACTAGTTTGAAATGGGAAGAAATATTTGAGGAATTAAGCTTGTTAGAAAATGTCCTCAGGCAAGACCCAGCAGGGATATATGGATTGATGGACTTTCAGTCAAGGGACTATTACAGACAACATATAGAGAAAACGGCTAAATTGTACAATTTAAGTGAGGTATATGTTGCTCAAAAGGCAGTAGAATGTGCACTGGAGAAATCTGAAGGGACCGATGAAAAACATAAACATATAGGATTTTATATAATTGATAAGGGCAGAAAGATACTTGAGGACCGCATAAGTGACGAAAGTAAATTTAGCCTAGGCAGACATCTTATAGATAATTCCTCATTTTACTACTATAAATCAGTTGGGATTTTATTTATAGGGCTTATGCTTTTGTTTATGAGCATTTTGTATAGGGATAATAGTTTAAATGGGATTCTATTATTGATATTGTCCGTGGGTATATCGACAATTCCTATAATAAGTATAGCAATCGGGATAGTGCATTTCGTAGTGGTTAGGGTATGCAAGCCTAAACTGCTCCCTAAATATGAGCTAAAGGACGGCATACCAGACAAACTTAAGACCATGGTTGTTATACCAGCCTTATTGACTAGTGAAAAAAGGGTTACTGAGTTAATTGAACAAATGGAGGTATTTTACCTAGCAAATCAAGAAGAAAATTTGCACTTTGCCCTCTTAGGTGATTTTAGGGATGGCTCTAAGGAAGAGCAGGAGACCGACACTCCTATTGTAGAAAGTGCTACAAGGCTTATAAGGGAGCTAAATAGCAAGTATGGCCAGGTAAGAGATGATATTTTCTATTATTTTCATAGGCAGCGCCAATGGAATGAAAGTCAGAAGAGGTGGATGGGATGGGAGAGAAAAAGAGGTGCATTAACTGAATTTAACGCCTTATTGCTCGGTGAACAGGATACAAGCTTTTCTACTAAAATTGGAGACCTATCATCACTAGAAAACATTGTCTATATTATTACACTAGATGCAGACACTCAACTACCAAGAGATGCAGCTAGAAAACTAATAGGTGCTATAGCACACCCATTAAATGCCCCCCTTTTAAATGAAGATGGTACACGGGTTGCTGAGGGGCATGGTTTATTACAGCCAAGGATTGGAGTTTCGGTAGATAGTGCGAGCAGGTCTTTTTTCTCCCTTAGCTTTTCCGGTCAAACGGGGGTGGACCCGTATACAAGCGCTATCTCAGATGTATACCAGGACTTATTTAGCGAGGGGATATTTACAGGTAAAGGGATTTATCATTTAAAAGTTTTCAATCAGGTCCTAGAAAACGCTATCCCAGATAATAGTGTTTTAAGCCATGACCTTTTGGAAGGGTCTTATATAAGGGCGGGTTTGGCTACGGATATAGAGCTTATAGATGGATATCCCGCCAGCTATGTTGCATACTCTATGCGCCTGCATAGGTGGGTCAGGGGAGACTGGCAGCTACTACCATGGGTCCGCAAATATGTAAAAAATAAAGACCTTGAAAGGGTAAAGAACCCTATTAACAGGCTGTCCAAATGGAAAATAATGGACAACCTAAGGAGGAGTTTATTATCTCCTGCCCTGTTTATTATGTTGATCCTAAGCCTAATTATATTACCGGGTCCCATAGTAGCGTGGCTGTCACTGGTCCTTTTTACCCTCCTATTCCCACTGATTACAGAACTCGCAAATTCATTATTTGCCCGAAAAGAAGGTAATAATAAGACGTCTAAGCTGACCGATTTTTTCCATAGTACAGGCAGTCTAGTATGGCAGATCGCCATGTCCTTTGTTTTTCTAGCTCATCAAGCGTGGCTGATGCTAGATGCAATAACCAGGACTATTTGGCGCCTAACAATAAGCCGTGTAAATATGCTGGAATGGGTGACTGCTGCGGATGCTGAGTCAGGCTTTAGCGGAAGTCTGCTGGACTATTGGAAAAAGATGAATCGAGCTATTCTGCTCACAGTCTTATTATTGCTAATAGCAGTATGGATAAATCCACCAGTCCTACCCATGGCCCTATTATTCGCTATTGTTTGGATACCATCTTTCTTTGTTGCCTATAAGGTAAGCAAGCCAAAGGTAAGGCAAATGCCATATCTTTCTGACGAGCAGGTTGTAAAGCTGAGAATGATTGCCAGGAAGACATGGAAATACTTTGATGACCTAGTAGATGAAAAAAGTAACTGGCTACCGCCTGATAATTATCAGCTGGAGCCACCGATCGGTTTGGCCAATAGAACATCGCCAACTAATATCGGCTTGCACTTAACTTCCTTATTGGCAGCCAGAGATTTCGGTTATATAACCACAATAGACGCAGTAAAAGGAATATCAAAAACAATACAAACATTAAATAGAATGGAAAAATGGAAGGGAGGACATTTTTACAATTGGTATGATATAACAACGCTTGAAGCGCTAAAACCCTTATATGTGTCCACAGTAGACAATGGAAACCTAATAGGCTATTTAGTGACTTTAAATCAGGGCATTGAGGAGCTTTTAAAGCGCCCAATAATTGCTAAGGAAAGCATATTGGGCCTTAGGGATGTTCTCATAACAGATTGCGGTATGGATCTTGATAACCATAGTATGCTCAATATGTTTTTATCTGTAGATAGTATTAGTGCGGTAGAATGGCAGATGCTTTTGGATGACTTGAAAGGCCAAGATGATGTACTGGACAGACTCATAATAAACCATGAAAAAGAGATTAACCTTTTCATTCCATGGGTAAAACTCCTAGAAAAAATCCCATCTATTCTTTTAAATGAAAGGGGAGTATACAAGGAGACTGCACAACATTTTGAAGAATTATTTAAAAAATTGAATGAAAACTTATCCCTACAAAATCTTTATGACAATTATCTTGAGATATTAAAGCTATTGTCTGAAACCTTGGTGTCATTGCGAAGAGACGCTAATAGGAGCGTTGGTTTTAATGAAGCAAATGGCTGGTTAAAGCAATTAGAGCTTTCATTGGCAACCTCGTATTCTAATATTAGGGGCTTTGTGTCGAAATGTATGAAGGTTCATAAAGAAGTAGACTATATAATAGAAAACACCGACTTTAAGCTACTTTACGATGAAAAGAGAGAGCTATTTACAATAGGCTTTAATGCTGAGGAGGGTCATGCAACAAGATCATATTATGATTTACTAGCTTCAGAAGCAAGGCAGGCTAGCTTTATAGCTATAGCGAAGGGAGATGTGCCTCAAAAGCACTGGTTCCAGCTAGGCAGGTCATTGACCCTGCTTGGTGATCTACGCGTACTTATTTCCTGGAGTGGGACAATGTTTGAATACCTTATGCCCTTTCTTATTATGAGAAGTTACGAATATACCCTACTTGATGAGACTTATATGGCAGCTGTGCAAGCTCAGCGGCAATATGGAGAGCAAAGACGTATTCCGTGGGGTATATCTGAGTCGGGATTTTACGCATTTGATTTGCACTTAAACTATCAGTACAAGGCATTTGGTGTTCCACAGTTGGGCCTAAAGCGTGGCTTAGTAAATGACTTGGTTATTGCGCCTTATGCAACGATGCTAGCACTACCTATTGAGCCTGTGAATGCCTACAAAAATATAGAAGCATTATCATCTGAAGGTATGTTAGGAAGATACGGCTTGTATGAAGCAATTGACTATACACCTGAGCGCCTTCCCAATAAAAAGAAAAGTGTTGTGATAAATAGCTTTATGGCTCACCACCAGGGCATGAGTCTTTTAGCATTAGACAATTACCTAAATAACAATATCATGCAAAAGCGCTTCCACTCGGACCCAATGATAAAAGCTACAGAGCTACTTCTGCAGGAAAGGATGCCAAGAAAAGAGATATATATCAAGGAGCATGAAGAAACAGAAATTATAGATCTTGAGCAGAACAGGCGAAGTCAGGAGATTCGAGCCAAGAGGATCTTTACAAGTCCTGATACAGCAGTACCGGAAGCCAACATCCTATCCAATGGGAAGTATACTGTTATGACCACCAATAATGGGGGTGGTTTCAGTCAGTATTTAGGTAGAGCAATATCAAGGTGGATTTCTGATGCCACCAGAGATAATTGGGGCATGTTCTTTTATGTTGAAAACTTAAACTCAAATAATTACTGGTCCGTTGGCCACCAGCCCCGCGGACATAAGCCGGAGGATTACAAGGTTACCTTTGAGACCGACAGGAGTATATATCAGCGGAAGGATGGAAATATCGAAACAGCTATGGAGGTTGTAGTTTCGCCGGAATATGATGGCGAAGTAAGACGTTTGACTTTTGTAAACCACAGTAGCAGCAGTAGGGTGCTGGAGATCACTAGCTACTTTGAAGTATTGTTGACCTCCTATGATGCAGATAATGCCCACCCTGCTTTCAGCAACCTCTTTATACAAACAGAATACCTGGCTGAATTTGATACATTGTTAGCAACCAGAAGACCGAGAAGTGAAAACGAAAAGACTGCATGGCTACTTCACACTGCAAAAATCGAAGGAGAGCAAATAGGTAGCGCTCAGTATGAGACAGATAGGATGAAATTTATCGGTAGGGGGAGAACAGTTGATAATCCTCAGGCAATGGAACCTGACTACCCCTTGTCAAACACTGTTGGTGCAGTGTTGGATCCAATTGTCAGTATGAGAAAAAGAATCCGTATTGAGGCAGGAGAAAGTGCCAAGATTACCTATATTACTGCTGCTGCAGAGACTAAAGAGGGGATTATGGCCTTAGTAAGAGACTGCTATAGTAATGGCATGTCTGAAAGGTGCTTTGAATTAGCCTGGACTCACTCGCAGGTAGAACTTAGGTACCTGAATATGACAGCCGAGTTAGCCAATGTTTTCCAGACTATAGCTTCACGAATACTCTACCTACAGCCTGCAAATGAATGGAAGCGGAGTCTGCTAGTAGATAACAGGAAAGGACAATCTGCCCTTTGGTCATATGGTATTTCAGGTGATTTGCCAATTGTACTTGTTAGAGTTAACAAGCTTGAGCATATAGACCTTGCCAAGCAAATGCTGACTGCCCATGAATATTTGAGGTTGAAGAATCTTAGCTTTGATCTAGTTATACTAAATGAATATGGAAATAGCTATGAACAGCCCTTACAGGAAAGGCTAGCTGAGTTAATTTCAATAAGCCATGCCAGGGATATTGAGAACAAATCTGGTGGAGTGTATTTACGACAGAAGACAAATATACCAAAAGAGGATATTATACTCCTAATGTCGACTGCAAGGCTAGTATTAAATGGTGATGATGGGGCCTTGGTATCTCAGATGCAGGCATCAGAGGTCATTCCGACCCAAACAAAGGCTAATATTAAGACTATGGATTATAATGTTATTGAACAAGCTAGTGTCAAGCTACCAGAGGACATGGAGTTTTACAATGGTATTGGAGGATATAGTAAGGATTCCAGGGAGTATATTATAAAGCTTGATAGCGACAATGCAACCCCAATGCCTTGGAGCAATGTTATTGCCAATCATGATTTCGGATTTTTGATAACTGAAGTAGGCTCCAGCTATACATGGAGCAAAAACAGTCGTGAAAACAAGCTTACACCATGGTCTAATGATCCTGTGAGTGATCCCTCAGGTGAGATAATATATGTACGGGATGAACAAAGCGGTGACTTTTGGACAACAACACCGCAGCCAATAAGACAAGAAGTTGATTATCTGGTAAGGCATGGCCACGGATATAGCATATTTGAGCATATAAGTAATGGCATAAGCCATAGCCAGTTGATGTATGTGTCAAAAGATGACCCTGTAAAATTTGTAAGGATCAAACTTAGGAATATATGTGACCAAACTCGTTCAATATCCTTAACTTATTATTTAGAATGGATACTGGGGATAAATAAAGATAACCTCCAATATGTTATTACTGAATTTAATCAGGATCTAAACTCAATTATAGCGACAAACAGATATAATGATGAGTTTGCAGAACGAGCTGCTTTTATTTCGAGTAGTATGGTTATTGATAACTATACGGGTGATCGTTGCGAGTTCCTTGGTAGAAATGGGTCTAGAAGTAAACCGGGTGCTATGTATACTAAGGAGATGAGCAGGCAGACTGGATCAGGTTACGACCCATGTAGCGCTGTCAGAGTAGAGGTTGACTTAGAAGCAAAAGAGGAAAAGGAAGTATTGTTTATTTTAGGTCAAGCTGATAATGAAGATCATGCAGCCATGCTAATTGAAAAATACAGAAACACAGAAAACGCAGAGCAAGCCTTTGTTGAGTCTACAGATTATTGGGACGATAAACTAAGTGTTATTAATGTCAGAACTCCAGACAAATCAATGGACTTTCTGCTAAATAGATGGCTAATTTATCAGACG
Source organism: Bacillota bacterium (assembly GCA_035647595.1). Taxonomy (GTDB): domain Bacteria; phylum Bacillota; class Clostridia; order Caldicoprobacterales; family DTU083; genus UBA3906. The sequence continues at coordinate 12,472 of DASRNC010000047.1, forward strand.
TATGCCAGCAGGATAATGGCAAGAACCGCCTTCTACCAGGCAGGAGGGGCATATGGATTCAGAGACCAACTTCAGGATGTAATGGCTGTAGTATATAGCGATCCTGCGCAAACAAGGTCACATATACTTCTTTCAGCTGCCCATCAATTTATAGAAGGTGATGTGCAACATTGGTGGCATCCTGAAAACAGGGGAGTTAGGACTAAAATAACGGATGATTTACTGTTTTTGCCCTATGTGACAAGCGACTATATTCACAAAACAGGAGACTGGAGTATACTAAACGAGCAGGTTAGCTTTCTTGATGATGAGCCCTTAGGACCCGATGAACATGACAGGTATAGGGCTCCTAAGGTAACTAAGGAAAAAGCGGATATATATAATCATTGCATAAGAGCAATTGAAAGGTCAATGAGCTTTGGTGAAAATGGGTTACCCCTTATTGGAGGCGGTGACTGGAACGATGGTATGGATAGGGTGGGCATAGGTGGAAAAGGCGAAAGCGTCTGGTTAGGATGGTTTTTGATAAGTACTTTAAAAGGCTTTATACCAGCTTGTGAAGCAAGAGGGGATAATGAAAAAGTCGCCAGATATAGAAAAACAATTGAAGAATTGACCACTTCTATTGAAAAAAATGCGTGGGATGGTGGCTGGTACAGGCGAGCATACTTCGACGATGGTACTCCCTTGGGTTCGGAGCAAAACGAGGAGTGTCAGATAGATGCTATATCCCAATCATGGGCAGTTATATCAGATGCAGCTAAGCCAAAAAGAGTCAGTGAAGCAATGAGGGCAGTGCAGCACCATCTGATAGATGAGGAAAATGGCATTATCAAACTACTATCTCCACCATTTCATACATCCTCCCTGGAACCTGGTTATATTAAGGGATATGTGCCTGGCGTTAGAGAAAATGGAGGCCAATATACACATGCGGCCGTATGGACTGTTTTGGCATTTACGAGATTAGGGGATGGAGAAAAGGCCTCTAACCTGTATAACATGATAAACCCAATTAACCATACAAAAACACAGCTAGAGATTAATAAATATAAGGCAGAGCCTTATGTAATGGCTGCCGATGTGTATGCTGTGCATCCTCACATTGGTAGGGGGGGATGGACTTGGTATACAGGCTCTTCTGCCTGGATGTACCGTGTAGGCATAGAGGGTATACTAGGTTTTCGCCTAAGAGGGGACAGTTTTACTGTAGAGCCATGTATCCCCAAGGGCTGGGATGAATACGATATTGAATATAGGTACAAGAGCACGACCTACAGGATTAGGGTGACAAACGAAAAAAACGTGTGTACAGGTGTTGACCATATTGAGCTGGATGGCAGCCAATTGCAGCTAAAACAAGTACCCCTTGTAGATGACGGAAAAGTGCACCAAGTGAATGTTGTTATGGGGACCGGAGAGTAATATCCGGTCCCTCCGGCTTTAATAAGGTATACTGAAATATCTATCTGAATAGTTATTAACAGCAATGCTACTTTAGTATAAGGAGGCAGAATATGAAAGTCATAGTTTTGTCGAAAAGATGGTTGATTGTTTTGTGGATTATTGTAGCAATTTTACTAATACTAGTTTTTTTGTCACAAGGCCAAGATAGTGATTATGCTATGTACACTTTACCCACCGAAGAACTAGTAGTTGTTATAGACCCAGGCCATGGGGGCTTTGACTCAGGTGCTCTGGGTCCTTCTGGTATAAGAGAAGATGTCCTAAACTTGCAGGTAGCAAAAAAGCTAGAAAAGCTATTGAATGACAACGGAGCACAAACAATTATGACAAGAACCGACAATGATGCACTAGCTATGAGAAAAGCTGATGACATGAAGAAAAGAGTAGATATAATAAAGGAAAGTAGCCCGGATATTGTAGTCAGTATTCATATGAATAAATTTGGACAGTCAAAATACTATGGAGCTCAAACATTCTATATGGCGGGCAGCACCGAAGGCGAAAGATTGGCAGAATCAGTACAGGTGCAGCTCAGAGAAAACCTAATAGAAGGTAATAATAGGCAGATAAAAGC
>DASRNC010000048.1:0-2240 GCA_035647595.1 Bacillota bacterium
AGATATCTATGAAACTACCAGTATAAACAATGAAGATTTGGAATGCCTCATAGAAAAACTTGCCCAGCTAAGAAGATCTATTAAGGATTTGGTTGGCGGATATGAACCATACAATGGTGTTACACAATATGTTTTTACTGAAAACATACCCTATACTGCCTTGGCAGGGGATCCAATATATATTAACAAATCGGAGCTGGAAAACCTATTTTATAATTTAGAGCAAGCTAATATGAGCACCGCAGTTCACAAGAAAGACCTACTACGTATACTTTGTCACGAGGTTAGTCACACATTTGATAATCATTTGATAGCTAGTTGTGTTTTTGATAGAGAGTTCTTTGCTATCATGAAAGAATTACATGCATTTAACATTAATGGGCATGAGTTACAGGATGATTTTATAAGCAGATCACCAGCTTTATCTAGTGGAATATATAGCTACGAGAGTTTTTTAGGAGCATTGTTGGAACACATGAACCTTTTAGAAGATAATAACTGGTCATATATAAAGGAAACCCTATTATCCTTAAAGGAAAATGAAAGTGGCCTAAGCAATGCGGAAAAATTTCAACGATTTATAGGTGTTCTTTCGGACAAAAGTGGGGTTAATTTAAGAGAAAAATTTAGTGAGTCTGAGTGGCAAACATTAGTGAACCATTTTGAGACCTGATGTTAACCTATAGGACTTTAATTTATTTAGTCTTTTCATCCCCTCAAGGATATAGGCAAGGCAACCCAGTGCATTTTTAACCTCTTGTTTTGTTTAGGCAAGTATGTCCGTTTTATGCAGGTATCATAAGGAGGGGTGCATACCAAAAAGCCAGTATATGTATTGTAGGGGTGGTCTTACTCATGATAGTATTGTCTTAAGGACTACCTAACAAAAACAATTTAAGGTTACTACAAATTTTATATTTTTAAGGAGCTGGACTATGAATAGGATTCAATGGGAAACGCTACTGAAAACCGTAAAGGGAGAAAATACAAGTCTTGAGGCTGCAATGATTGTAGACAGCCCCTGGATACCAGGCTACTGTGAGATCAACACGATTGATTTCTTTGCTCGACCTGATGTTTGGCTATCCGCCCATGAAAAGATAAAGGCAGATTTTCCTGATTTGCTTTTTTTGCCTGACTATTGGGTAGAATACGGTATGGCACTAGAGCCATCAGGATTTGGGGGCAAGGTAGACTTTTATCCAAATTCACCTCCTACAGTCCACCATATAGTAGAGGACGTTGATGATGTCGACACCATCAATAGTCTTGAGGTTCCAGACCCAAACAAGAGTGGCTTAATGCCTATGGCATTGAGGCTCCAAAGATATTATTCTAGTTTATTAGATAAAAAAGGTGAAAGCATAAAAATAGTCAGCACTCGAGGCCCTCTGACAACTGCGTCTCACCTAATGGGCGTTACAGATCTGTTGTTGCTCACCAAGCTTTATCCAGATGTAGCCCATACCCTGCTTAAAAAGACTACACAGCTTTGCATAGGCTGGCTGGCTGCACAGATAGAGGCAGTCGGATCAGCAGAGGGTATTTTATTGCTAGATGATGTGTGTGGCTTTTTTGGCAATGATGACTATTTAGAGTTTGCCCATCCATATCTTAAAGAGATATTCGATGCCTTTGCAGGCAAAGTCAAGCTGATGCACAACGACTCTGAGAGCGATGTTATCTATCCTCACCTTGCAGACTTAAAGATAGATATTTATCAGCCTACATATACTCGGCCCATATCTGAGATTAGACAAAAAATAGATAATAATATTACGATACTCGGTACGCTAAGTGCTATGTCCTTAGTTGAGGATACACCAGAGCAGGTAAGACAGGCTACTAGTCAAATGATAGAGGAGTATAAAAGGGCCAATGGAGATAGCACAAAGCGTCTGCTAGTTAGCACAGGTGGCGGTGCTCCTATGGGAGCTAAAGGGGAATGCATTAAGGCTTTAATTGATGGGGTAAGGCAGTTTAATGATATACCGGCAGGAAAATAAATATTATTGTAGAATTATACATACAAAGGTTTGCTCTTAAGGGGGTATCTGATTGAAAAGTGTTATGATCGGATTGCATAGAATAATGAGCATAATCATTATAGCTTTAATAGCTACTCTAATTTTTGTAGGATGTAATTCTAGGGTCAGCTTATTACCTGAGGACACCCCAGATCTCAAAACTCCACCCTCAGTTGAGCCCCTAGAGCCTACAAAGGAACCAGAGTATACACC
>DASRNC010000049.1:0-2724 GCA_035647595.1 Bacillota bacterium
GGCTAATGATGAGGGTATAATTGAAAACTTTAAGAGGAACCCTCCACCAACGATGGAGTCTCTGGGGCTATGAAGCTTGAATAAGAACAAGCCACCTTCATCCAGGGCCCTAAATTTAGTATTGCCTCCTGGCTTCCAAAAGTTTACTTCATCACAATTGGCTTGCTTTAATGTCATATACCAATCATAGTCAGTAAGGCCAACATACATTTTCATATTGAATCACCGCCTAACTAGCTTTTAACTCTCTATTTTAGATTATGTTTGCACTACATTTCAATGTTCAAACATCCATGCCCTATCATGAAATATATAAAGTAAAAATCTCGCCCTGCTAGCCCCCACATAAATATCTGCATCTGTACATGCACGACTATTCGGTTTTATACCGATTAAGAAAACCAGATCTGCCTCAAGACCCTTAAAGGACCTTATGGTCTCAAATTTGATAGCGTTGGGCTTGTCCTCCCCTGGTTTGGCCAGTGCCCATTCCTTAATTTTTTCTGTATTACACAGACTGCTATTCTCGTATCTGTTGGGAGATAATATCATTATACGTTTTGGTGATATTCCCTGACTTACAAGTCTCCCAGCCTCATCCTCTATGAGCTTCTTCTCCATCTCCGGTGTATCCCAGGCAAAAGTTCTCACTGGTAAACCACCCTTTATGATACTAGTCAGTCTTGCTTCAGGAACCAGATCATTTATCCAATCATTTATATGTTCTGTGTTGCGAAGATTTCGGGTTAACTTTTGCTTTGAGACAGGTAGCTTTAGTAGGTCGAGGTCAGACTCAAGCAAATTTTGATTTGGGTCTGCAAAAATATAAAAATGCCCATCCGGAGCCAACATACTCTCAAGGCAGGTAATCCAGGATGACTTAAAATCCTGTCCTTCATCAACTATAATTGCATCAAACTTTTCACCATTAGGTGCGTTTGTAAAGTAGTCAAAGCCCATTTCAGCTAGCGTTTCATCAAAGTATTTACCCTGATCTGATTTATCTAATATGTATCCCTTTTCCTCTAAAAAGTATTCCAGCATATTATGAAAGTTAGATGTGGTTAGTATTTCTGAAAGCTGTACAAATTCTATTTCTGCAAGTCTGCGATTGTAGCAAGTAAGTAATACCCGTTTACCCTCTTGTGCTAGTCTCTTTGATTTTTCCATGGCTACAAAGGTCTTCCCACTTCCGGCAGCGCCTAGAAATATCATCTTGCTATTTAGCTCTGTTTCGTCTAATATCCTTTGTTGCTCTTCATTGAGTATTCGCTTTGATTTGTTATGAAATATTTCTATTTGGTCATCCAGGTGTGCAAAGGCCTTGAAGGAAGGTGCTAGTACTTTATCTAAAAGAATGGTAATAGCATTTGTGTTCCTTGAGTCTCTCTGCCCTGTTGGCTCCTTAATTTTAAACAAGTCTAGTATTTTGTTTTCTAGTTCAATCATATCACTAGATAGGAAAACACTGTTAGGGTTTAAGTCAGAAGGAAAATCACCCTGTAACCTCGAACATTCTGGAAATGCTATTGCATACTTAAATGGAAGTGGGAATTTTTCGTCTGCTTTTCTTGTATAGGCATTTAAAATTGCAAAAGCAGCATTCCGTACTTGCTCCACTGGATTCCTGTGCAATTCACAGTAACTGCCTCCCCTGTATTCTGACCAGATACCATTACGATAGTCTATTTCACCTGACTTAACTTCAACAACAATAAATCCAATAGCTGGATGTACAATAACAAAGTCAGCCTCACAAATGACATCAAAATCTTCGGTGCGCTGTTTATCTTTAAATTTGTAGGAATAGAGCACCGTATAGCCTAGGGGTAATTGCTTTGCAGCCCTATAAAAACTGCGCTCACTACAGTTGTCAATGCCTTCAGGGTCTATGTTTGGTATCATTATCGCCATCTAATTAACCTCCTTAACAATTGCATGACAAAGTCTCCTGTAGTTAAACTACACAATATTAACCACTTGGTTTGACGCCCTAAGTACATGCATGGGCATAGGCTCTCTTAGCCTGTATACAATGCTAATGGGTGCAGAGCCTTCGTGACTCACATAGTCAGCTAGTCCTAGGCAACGGAAGGTTTCAGCTGCTCGATAGCTATCGTTTCTTTCCTCCCTAACAAATAAAAGGACTCGCGAGCCATTCTTCTTCATATTTATATACCGCTGGCCTGTTGGGCTTGTATCTTTTGTCCTACTCTGGGACTGCCAATGAAATAGGCGTTCATTTATGGCATAGTCCTCATAGCGGGTTGATTCTGTAAAGGCCTGGTCTGACTTTTTCAAGGTTATAAAAAAGACATCTAGATTAAGGTCCTCTATATACTTTACTCCCTCACGAAACTCAAGCCTTCGATTTGTATCATGTACTCCCAGTGCAGCTAACACCTGATTTGTAGAGTAGGTTGCATGTAGCTCTAGTGGTATATAGTCTTCTATGTCAAGTGGGCTTGGCAGGTGGTCTACCTGCCTTATCGTATAGTCGACCAGCTGCTCTAGCTCATCATATAGGTCCGGACTATATTTTCTCATTGATGAAAAAACGCTAAGCAGATTTTCGCCAGGAGCCTCATTAAATAAGGTGTAGTAGAGCATCAAAAGCCTTCGATTATCAGCTTCGTTTTGTAGGCTTGTTGGAGCCTTTAGGTATTTTTTAATTACACGAAGTAGGTTTAGATCGTTTATCTTTGCTACCTTCATAAAGGCGCC
>DASRNC010000050.1:0-2533 GCA_035647595.1 Bacillota bacterium
GATATATATTGTCCATATGTATACTATATTGCTGGTTGATTTCATACTGGTTGTAGCCCCATACCCCAGTTAGGACCAAGGCAATAGCCAGCACGATCGGTACTATCCAATTTCTTATCATCTATAAACCTCCCTAGTTTAACTCTATGTCCCAAAGACATGTTTACCTATGGTTATGTGTACTGGCCTTGACCATATCCATGCGCTGGTAGCAGTTGCAGGATTCCAATAGTAAATGGCACCATATGTTGGGTCCCACCCATTCATTGCATCCCTTGCTGCCCTAAGTGACTCTTCATCTGGAGCCATGTTCATCTGTCCATCATCTACAGCTGTAAAGGCCCTAGGCTGATAAATCACTCCTGCGATTGTGTTTGGGAAATTCGCGTGCCTTACCCTGTTTAAAACAACTGCAGCTACAGCTACCTTGCCGGTATAGGGCTCCCCTCGGGCCTCCCCATGTATGCACCTTGCAAGTAAATAGATATCGTTCTGGTTGCCGCCTCCTCCACCGCCTGAGCTGGTTCCACTAGTAGACGCTCCTAAAGTTAATCCAAGGGCAGCTGCTGTTTGAGAGCCGACTACCCCATCAACTGCCAATCCGTTTCTTTGCTGGAATAAACGTACAGCATTATAGGTCAACTGGCCAAAATTCCCCGTTATCGGGCCATCAAAATATCCCCATTGCTTTAACTTTCTTTGAATTTCACTTACCTTGTTTCCTTGAGAGCCCCAGCTTAGACTCGATGCCTCGGCTGTTGATCTAGATGAGCTAAGGTCTGCAAGAGTCAAAGCACAGATTGCTAGGCCTAGCATAAGGGATATTATTACAAGCTTTTTGCGTCCTAACATAGTAACCTTCCTTTCGTTAAAAGCCTTATTCATATAATTGGTTAAAGCGGTTGTCTTATGCATGTAAAATATTCCCTATCATCCTATGTAAATATCGCTTTTTTAGGGTCTATTAAAAAAACTCCCCTGTCAGTATGGATGGATACTGCTAGAGGAGCCTTGTCTTTTTAAATTTATATTAAGAAAGATAAGTGGAAATTATAAGGATAGTTTTAATGGGACCAGCTCGATATCTCCACGAACAGCCAGCTGGTCGCCGATTATCGCCAGAGCGCCGCTGACTCCGGGTATGCCAAGGGCAAAATCAACTGCCGGTTGAAGGTCAGAAATGCCTTGAACCATATTGCCACTTGCTGTGGCGGCTGCATCTGCTAGTAATGCTGAGGATGCAATGATTACCGCAGCATCAGCCCTACCAAAGCTAAGAGCATGTCCAACAGTTCCTGATGATGTGCATATGCCAAGAGGGGTGGTCTCCGGTCTTATCTCCAGCCCTATCCTATTGGAAAAGGGGGAGCTTCCGGCAAAGATAGCAATCCTCCTTGTCCGTGTAGACTTTAACCATATATCGCCACCATTTTCCACTATTATATCCTCGGAATAATCCTCTAGAAAATGGCCCGCCTGCCCAGCAAAATAACCGGCCACGGCTGCCATAGGACCTACACCTACCGCAGCAGAGGCAGCAGCCATTTCAAGGGCAGCTTGTGGTGCACCCTCTATAGGAAGATAGGGGGTCAATGATGTTTGAAACTCCCTATCAATGGACAAATAATCCTTGAGCTCCTGTCTTTTTAAGCAGAGTAATTCTGTCAGCCCATGGCGTAGCCTTTTATTATCCTCTTCCTTTTTTATGGCTATATCTAAATCCGTTTCCCCTAGTTGGAGGGTAAAGTGGACAAGGTCATTTTCTGCATGGAACCCCCTGTAGGTTCGTAGGCCTGTACCCAATCTATATCCTGACCTCCATAGCCTTAACAGGACATATCTTCACGCACATCTGACAGATGACACATTTGTCGCCATTAAAGCTAACCTTCATATCTGACCTATTCATATATAGGGCATCCGTGGGGCAGTGAACCGTACAGGCACCGCAATGAAAGCATTTTTCATCATTTCGTACTATCTCCTGGCATAGCGAATGAACACTTATGCCCTGATTTCTGAGAAAGTCTATGCCCTCATTATATTTATCTCCCATCAGCTCTAAAACCATTGTCCCCTCCTTGTGGGGATTGATGGTGGCCTTCACTATATTAATAACCAGATCATAGTCCTTGGCCAAATGATATATAATGGGTTTATCTGAGTTGTCCGAAGTAAAACGCAAAACTATTCTTTCTGGGGACACTAAATCTCCTCCTCTTCTAATTATCCCTAAATAATCATACTCCCAAATGCTCATTCTATATGGGTTAGATTCAATCCACCGTCAAGAGGCCCCTGCCCTGTATTCCTAACTCTGGACCTGGCAGGAGGTCTACCGGCTCTGATAGTAGGAAATCGCCCTTCAAAATCCAATCCTTGAGTGTATGGGCAATCTTCCTTGCCCCGGGATAGCTACTTAAGGGTGCTACTGCAACCTCCTTGCCTTCGACCTTAATCAAGCCAGTTTTCAAATCAGCATAGGACACAAGGCCAAGCTTACTTGGTTCATTATTGGGGTATGTACTACTAT
>DASRNC010000051.1:0-9591 GCA_035647595.1 Bacillota bacterium
TTCTATCTATTTTTATATCCATTTCAAGGATAGTACAGCTAGATAGTATTGCTATAGAAAAAATTAAGATAAATATATAGGCTAGTCTTTTCATTGGTGACTCCTTTATGGACAAGTAGTGTGTGAACTAGAAATTTATAAATGTAATAATAACATTAATAGAGCAATAAATCCACGCTATAATGCAGAGAAAAGTCAAACTCCTGCAGGACAATAAGGCTGCAAGCGGAGGCTGCATCTTGATACTTGCTAAATAAAGGTTGGTGCATTTACTTGTAAATTGCGATACCATTAAGGGCGACTCTTTCTTGTATTAATCCACAAAAATCTGAGCGCTCGGGTTCTAAAGGTTAATATTGTGCTAGTAAGCCATCAATAATGTCATTGATTATACAGGCTTGTTATTGTATATTTGTATTGAATATTGGCATGGCAGTTTGCACAAATCACACAAAATTCATACTATTAGAAAACTAATACTTGGCAGGTATTAGTGGATATACTAGTAAGAGTTAAATGTCATAAGTACTTTTAGGTTTTGTTTATGATGCAAAACAATATAGAGCAAAAGAGGAGGTTAAGGGTTATGGAGGTAAATAAAAAGACGCAAATTAAAATCACTTTTGTACTACTAACAATATTATTACTAGGCACTTTAACTTCATGCTATGGCAGGACAGATGTTAATGACCCGGGTAATGGGAATGGTCAAGAATTTGATTATGATGCAGACCCAGTAGTTAATACCGAACGAGTTAAAAGGATCTCGGGTGGATTTTGGCCAGCACCCCCAGGGTTTGGTGGCAACCTTTTAGGCGCTCAGGTTGGGGACCCAGGCACCTATATATATGAATCCTTGTTTTTTATCCTTGTAGGTACAGATGAGATCATCCCACGCTTGGCCAAGGAATGGGTTCACGAGGGCAACAAAACAATAATTACCTTGCATGATAACCGCAAGTGGAGTGATGGGACAGATTTTACCGCCAAGGACATGTTGACATACTATTTTGTTAACATTAATTCATCAGGTATAAACAAGCATTTAGAGGAAGTTACTGCAGTAGATGACTACATCTTAGAATTTGTTTGGGCAGAGCCTGTTGTCTCCGATGCGCAGAAAATGATGTTTCTTTCAGAGGGTTGGCAGGCTGTTACCCCCTATCATGTTTTTGGAGACTTAGCTGATGAAATCGAAGAGATTATGGAAAGAGGTGAGGACTACACTGGTGAATCACGATCTAGACGCCCACCCTTTGGCTTAGTCTTTAACAATGATGATGAGAGAAGATTAAAGGAAATTTTCGAAGAGGTTAAAAATGTAGACATGGATCTACCAATAGGCACGGGGCCATATATGGTGGATAGGATTACTAATGTCCAATGCAATTTAGTGGTAAACCCATACTATCCAGATGCCGACAAGCTGGAGTTCCAAAAACTAATCATGCATACTGTTGCAGATTATAATTCACTTTTGTCATCTAACGAAACTGATTCCTTTGTGGGAACATTGCCGTATGATATGGCTAGGACTATATTGGATGCTAGCGGTCAGATGGTAATGTATCCATTGTTAGAGCAAAAGTCCATCGGCGTTATATTCAACACAGACATCCAGCCCTTAAATGACAAGAGGGTTAGGCAAGCCTTAAACGAGCTTATTGACAAAAAGCCAGTTCGCGAGGTGGCAAATTACTGGGGCGTAGAGAATGATGTTGCTACAACGGGCCTAATACCTTCAACACTTGATAGGTACGTAAGTGATGAAGTGAACGCTAAAATACAAAGATATACTGGTGATGTAGACAAGGCAGCCCAAATGCTAGAGGAGGCTGGCTGGTCAAGGAACAAAGATGGTAAGTGGGCCGATGAAACAGGACGCACATTTAGGTTCACGGTAGCAGCCAATGGGGGCTGGGGTGCCCAAGGGATCTCAGCAGCTAATGAGATAGCTGAGCAGCTTACCAGCTTTGGTATCGATACTGAGGCTAGGGCGGTAGAGGCAACTGTTGTTGTTTCCAATATGAAGGCTGGAGCATATGACATGTTAATTGATTACATCGATATGACATGGAACATCACAGATCCCTACAAGGCTTTTAGTGCATACTATGGCGATATTTCAGAGAAGGCAGGTATAGACGACCTTGATTCCTTAGTGCTGCAGGATTATGAGGGTAAGGATATCAATGTTAAAGAAGCGGTAGACTCGCTCCTTTACATCAATGATGAGGATGAATATGAGGATCTGGTAGGAAGGTTGGCTTGGGCTACAAATGACAATGCCATAGGTATAAATCTGTACCAGAATGTCATGGCTATCTGGGAGAATACATCTACACAGAAGGGCCTGCCTATGGAAGTAGAGTTTGACGAGTATGACCGGATGATGCCGCTAGCGCGTAATGAGCAAGAATATGAGGATATAGCAGTCCTGAACCGCGCCTATGCACCCTTTGCAGAGGTATTTGTAAGAAACCAGGTAAAACCCAAATAATTATGAGTAAATAGATGAGGCAGGACAGTAAAATATCCTGCCTTATTATTAAAGATATCATTGAAGGCAAGGTGAGTAAGTAAATGTCTGCAAAATATATATTTAAAAAAATAGGAACATCCTTCGTAACACTTATTGCAGTTGTTATTGTTATATTTCTAGTACTGCGTCTAATGCCCGGTGACATAATAGAACCCTTAGCCAGACAAGAGGCTGCACAAATGGGGCTCACCTTTGAAGAGGCATATCAGCGTGTTGCAGACCGTTACAACTACAATCCAAATGAACCTATTACCGATCAATTTGTCAGGTATGTTAAGGGCTTGTTAAAGGGTGACTTAGGAACCTCTATGATTAATCCTAGAAACACTGTTAGCAATATACTTGCAGTGGCTCTACCTTGGACAATATTTGTTGTTTCTATATCGCTTGTCATAAGCTTTATATTAGGCATGCAGCTAGGGGCTATAATGGCTATCAAGAGGAAGGGCTTTATCAATAATCTGATAACCTTCTATGTCACACTTGTATCCACTATCCCCAACTATATTGTAGCTATCTTTCTATCTATAATATTTGTTTATCAACTAGGGATGTTTCCAAAATCGGGGGTCTATAGCATAAATGTAACACCAGGGCTTAATATTCCCTTTTTATTAAGTGCCTTGCACCATGCTATATTGCCTATAGCAACTTATGTTATAACTTCGACTGGTGGCTGGACCTTGAATATGAAGGGTAGTTCAATTAATGTGCTAGGAAGTGACTATGTGTTCGCAGCTAGGGCTAGAGGAATTCCTAGCAGGACAATCATCAATAAATACATGAAAAGAAATGCAATGATCCCTATGGTTACAATACTGGCCATGAGTTTCGGAGGGATGATAGGCGGGGCACCACTTATTGAGGGGCAGTTCCAATACCTTGGTATGGGTGCATACCTTTCAAAAGCATTAGGCGAACGTGATTTTATTTTATACCAAGGCTTGCTATTATGCGTATCGGTTTCTGTCATTATCGCTAACCTCATAGCTGATATATTATATAGCAAGTTAGATCCTAGAATACGATTGGAGTAGTGAGATGAATAGATTATTGAATTCAATAAAAGATTTTTTCAAGGTAATATTTCGTAATCGTCAAGCAAGTATAGGATTTTTCATCCTGCTGTTTTTCGTATTGATGGGCACAATTGGTGCTAGTATAACACCGCTAGACATGACGGTAAATTTCGAAAAACGTTTCCAAATGCCAACCTTTCAACACCCCCTGGGCACTGATTATGTGGGCCGGGATGTTTTTGCACAGGTTATCCATGGTTCGAGGGATGTATTAACCCTAGGACTGATATGCGGCATTATTGCATTGGGACTGGGCATTATTATGGGGGCTGTTGCAGCCTTTGTAGGAGGCTATGTTGATACTGTCTTGAGCTTTATAATCAATGTTTCTTTGACTATTCCAGCCTTTCCAATGATGCTTATATTGGCGGTGGCATTTAATGTGCAAAATGTATGGGCGGCAGGCTTTATTCTAGCAGTAGTATCATGGGGTGGTGTTGCACGTGTTATCCGTGGGCAAATACTGTCGCTTAGGTATGCAGATTATATTATTGCCAGCCGTATTATGGGTTTAAAAAATTATTATATTATAATAAAAGAGATATTGCCTAATACCGTTTCATTATTGGCTGTTCAGTTTATTGGCCTTTTCCAAAGTGGTATATCTTCAAGTATGGGTCTTATGATGCTGGGTGTGTTGACATATCGCCCAACTAACTGGGGTGTTATGCTAAACCTGGCCTTGCAAAACACTGGTATAGCCTATAATCCCAAGGGACTTATTTATTTCTTGACGCCTATCATTTGTCTGGGCTTATTACAGCTGGGTTGTATTTTTTTCAGTAGCGGTGTCGACCAAGCACTTAATCCACGTCTACGAACAGAGTAACTAGTATTTGTTTCAGTCTCATGGAACAGCTGAACTAGAAAGGTAGAGATTATATATGAAAGAAAATATCGTTGAAATACGTGATTTGACGGTTCAATTTAAAAAGCCAAGGGGTTGTCTCAAGGCAGCCAATAATGTAGATTTTGATTTGCGGGATGGCTGTGTTACTGCCCTAGTGGGTGAAAGCGGTAGCGGTAAAAGCACCTTAGCCTTCACGCTTTTAAATATAGTCAATACTTCTGGTGAGATCCTTAATGGTGAGGTCCTATATAAGGGGAAGGATATACTGAAGCTAGAGGGAGAGGAATTGCGGAAATTTAGGTGGAAGGACATATCCATGATATTCCAATCTGCCCAAAGCTCATTGAACCCTCTTATGACAGTACAGCAACATTTTTGGGAGACCTATTTGGCCCACAATCCCAAAGCAAGGGAAGAGGATGTCATACCAAGGTTTAGGCAGCTACTAGCTGATACGCGCCTGGATCCTGATCGCGTCTTAAAGCTTTATCCCCATGAACTATCAGGTGGCATGAAGCAGCGGGTAATGATTGCCTTTTCCATGTTACTAGAACCAAGGGTTATTATTTTAGATGAGCCTACAACAGCTTTGGATGTTATAACTCAAGATTATATATTCACTATACTTGATAATATTCACAAGAAGACAAATATAACCATGTTATTGCTAACCCATGATATTGGAGTTGTTGCCAAGGTTGCTGACCGGATTGCCGTTATGTATGCAGGTAAGATTGTGGAGGTTGGAGATATATTTACGGTATTTAAGGACACAGCCCACCCATACTCCCATGGCTTAATCACCTCGGCACCATCACTCCTAGATAGGGATGAAATTAAAGAGCCTATTACAGGCACTCCTCCAGATTTAGTTGAATTACCAAGTGGATGTGCCTTTCATCCGCGATGTAAATTTGCTACAGAAGTATGCACAAAGGAAGTGCCACAATTAATAGAGGTGGCAGAGGACCATTTAGCAGCCTGTCATCATGTAGGTTGCTTGAGGAAGGAGGCCCAAGCTGATGAGTAATAAAAAAGATGGTAGGGGGCCCCTGGTGGTCTTGGAGGATCTGGACTTGTATTATGAAAGTAAGCGTGGTCTATTTAAAGAGCCCTTCCGAGTAGGGGCTGCTGTAGATATAAACCTTAGTATTAATTCTGGAGAAGTTTTGGCTATTGTTGGTGAGAGTGGATGTGGGAAAACAACCTTAGGCAACGTTATTATAGGTATGCTAAAGCCTACGAAAGGCACCATCTATTTTAATGGACAAGACGTATATAAGATGAATAAGGAGGCTTACAAGGAGTTTCGCAGCAGTGTGCAGCTGGTACAGCAAGACTCATATGCAGCCCTTAACCCAGTTAAGACCTTGCGTAGCTCTTTATGCGGTCCAATCCTGCATAAAAAGATAGCCGATAACAGGAAACAGGCTCAAGAGATGGTCCATGAAGCCCTTGACATGGTAGGCATCAGTCATGAGGAATTGGACAAGTATCCCCATGAATTATCTGGCGGGCAGAGACAGCGTATAATAATGGCTAGGGCTATACTAATGAAACCCAAGCTGATTGTAGCTGACGAGCCAGTTTCTATGATAGACGTATCTTTGCGTATCTCCATACTAAACTTAATGTCTAAATTAAATCAGGAATTGGGTATTGCTTTTGTTTATATAACCCACGATTTTGGTACAGCCAGATATATAGCTAGAGATGGCAATATAGGTATCATGTACCTGGGCAAGATCGTAGAGTACGGCAATGTACAGGATGTTTTAGAACACCCTGCCCACCCCTACCTCCAAGCCCTGCTTACAGCGGTCCCAATACCAGACCCTACTATAGCAAAGAAAAAGACAAGCTTGCCTTTGAAGAGTTTTGATATGCCAAGTGTGGCAGCCCCACCTCCTGGTTGCAGGTTTAATCCAAGGTGTCCTTATGCCACTGAAATTTGTGAAAAGGAGGAGCCCGTATTTACCCTCCATGGGAGCAATTATTGTGCTTGTCATAATATAGACGAAATACCAGACTGGTCCTTGAGGAAGGATATATAGGCCTATAGCAAGCAACGACTATACAATACGAGGGAGGAAGGCAAATGTATAAAAGCAGTGCTTATAAAACTTGTTTATCTGCAGTAATAATGCTTATTTTACTCACGATTTTTTGCTTAGCCAACCTGAGCGCTGGAACAGCCCCCTATTACCTATGTATTTTCTCGCTAATGATAAATATACCCTTTACGGTATATCTTATTTATACAATAAGTAAAGAGAACAAATCGGACGGGGATACAAAGTGAGCTAGGGCAAAACATATATTATATAAGGAAAGACTAAGAAAGGATGGGCCTTAAGCTCATCCTTTATACTTATAATTTAGGATGGTGAGAGTTGTGATAAAGGAAGCAATTTACCATAGGGCAGATAGCCATATGTCTTATTTGACTGATGATGGCGACTTGGTCATAACAATAAAGGCTAAAAAGGGCGATTTGGAAAAAGTTGTACTTATTTACGATGACCGGTATGACAGTAAACCGCCTAGTCCTCCAGTTCGTCTGTCCCTGCCTTTTTTAATGAGTGATGAACTATATGATTATTTTGGACTTAAATTTACATGCAAATATACAAGAATGTCCTATTATTTTTCATTGCTAGACCATGACGGCAACCACTCATATTTTTATCAAGATGGTTTTAGTCAAGATTATAGCTGGGGCAGGCAGCGCCTATTCCAATTCCCTTATCTTCATTCAATAGACACACCACATGTCCCCAAATGGCTTAAAAGTGCTGTTATGTATCAAATATTCCCAGACAGCTTTGCCAACGGTAAAGATTCCATAGAAGAGAAGCCAACTAGGCACGTGCTGGATAATGGGGTTATGGTCGAATCACGACTTGGTGGGACCATAGGAGGGATTATTGATAACATTCCCTATCTTAAGAGCCTAGGCGTAAATTTACTCTATTTAAATCCGATTTTCACTGCCAACTCTTATCATAAATATGATACTGTAGACTATTTTAAGGTTGATCCATGCTTGGGAACAGAAGACGATTTTAAGAGGCTAGTAGATGAGTGTCATGCTAATGGCATCAAGATTATGCTCGATATTGTATTTAATCAAAGCAGTAATCAGTTTTTTGCCTTCCAGGACATATTGAAAAATGGGAAAAAATCTCCATATGCAGATTGGTACAAGATCCATGACTTTCCGGTGCAGGGGGGAGATAGGCCCAACTATGAGACATTTGGATTTTATGAGACTATGCCAAAGTTCAACACTGACAATAAAGAGGTAGAAGACTACCTTATAAAGGTTGGCAGCTATTGGATAAAAGAATTTGATATAGACGGCTACAGGATAGATGTGGCCAACGAAGTATCCCATAATTTTTGGCGAAAATTTCGCTATGAGATGGACAAATTGAAGAAGGACTTTGCATTAATCGGTGAGCTTTGGCATGACTCGCACAGTTTTATTGGAGGAGACCAATTTCATTCTGTTCAGAATTTCCCCCTCATGTATGCTATATGGGAGTTCTTCGCTTTTGACTCCATAAATGCCCACCAATTTGTAGAAAGAATAAACCGGTTGGCTATGACCTACCCATTAGATAATACCCAGGCTATGATGAACTTTATTGATTGTCATGATGTAGGAAGGTTTTTGACCATGGCCAAATGTAGTTATGAAAGACAGAGGTTATCAGCTGCCTTCATATTTACCTATATAGGAATGCCTAGCATCTATTATGGGGATGAGAAGGCAATGGAGGGCGATGATATTAATGATAGTAGGAGGAAGATGATTTGGCAGGACGGTCAAGAATCAAAGGCTATGCTAGACTTTTACAAGGCTTTAATCAGGATTCGCAAAGACCATCATCAGCTACAGACTGGCTCTTATAGGCCATTAGTAGCCCAAGTGGATGAAAATGTATTTGGCTACTATAGGGGTGGGGCTGAGGATCAAGTAATATGCGTCTTCAATAATTGTGACAAGGCCAATAGTATGAGCATAGAAGCAACTAGTGACTGTGAGACCTATATAGACCTATTATCAGGCAGTGAATATATGGCCAAGGAAAGAGAGCTCAACCTGGATATGGACCCATATACCTGTCTAATATTAAAGGAAAGGCCTTGATAGGGGGGCAAATTATGATTATAGATAGCCACTTGCATTTTGGGAAATTCGGTCCATTTAACCTAAGTATGTCTGTCCTGGGGGAAGAGATGGATAAATACCATATAGGGCAAGGTCTTATATCCACCATTGAATGTGCAGAGTACAGGGCTGATGTGGATGAATTGATGCCAGAACAAAATCTGCAAATAGAGGCTAATGCCAAGCTGCTAGACCATGTTATAAGAGCCGATGGTAGACTCTATATATCATTTTGGTGTAAGCCCCTTGTGGAGAGCAATATAGCTGAGGTTTTTGATTATATAAGTGCCAATAGCAAATGGATCAAGGGGCTGAAATTCCATCCATTTTATTCGAGATTGGCCCTTGAAGATAAAAGATACGAGGCCTATATGGATCTTGCAGGTCAGCTGGACATTCCAGTTTCCATCCATTCTGCAAATGACCAATTATCAAACCCTATGCAGGTTTTGGACTTGGCAAGTAGGTTTCCAAAAACTAAGATAATAATGGTGCATATGGGCCTGCTAACCGATAATAAGCTTGGTATAGAATGCATATCTAAGGCAGACAACTTGTATGGTGACACCAGTTGGGTACCAATAGAAAATGTAGAGAAGGCTATTAGGTCTTGCGGTAGCCATAAGATACTATTTGGCAGTGATGCTCCTATTGACGGGCAAAAAAGCTATACTTTTTATGAAGACATGTTTGAGGCCTATAAGAAAAGCCCGGGTGAAAACTGGGACCAGGTCTTTTCCAAGAATGCCCAGCACCTATTTAAGATATAGGCCCATTAAATTTCTCCCTATACATGGTTGGTGTTTTATTAGTCAAGTCTTTGAATATCCTTGCAAAATAATTTGGGTCATTAAAACCGACAGTGGTAGCAATTTCAGTAATTTGCATAGAGGGCTGTTGCTGCATTAAGGCAATAGCCTGGTGGATTCGGTAATCATTCAAG
>DASRNC010000052.1:0-7903 GCA_035647595.1 Bacillota bacterium
CTATTATATATACATCTGTTACAATTTTTTCATCAAAACACTCGTTAATTTTTTCTTCCATTTCAACCTTTAAGGGGTCTGTATTCTCAACGGCCATAATGTCCTCCACTGTCTTTGACCTTAATATACTAATAACCGTATCCCTGATCTGCACCTCCTTGCTTAACAATATATCCAGATCACCCTCTAAAGAATAGCCTAGGGCTATCGTAGTCTTAAGATAGCGTCCCTGGTTATTTAAGTTTATCACCATCTCATCAAGGGTATATGTATAGTTAGTTATGTCCCTTACCTTTTCAGCAAAAATATAGGATTGTGTTACATAGGCATATATTACAAAGGAAACAGCTAGGGTTACTAAAATTGTAAAAATAATTATTGCAAGTAGTTTTTTCTTGTTTTGCTTCTTGTTTTGCTTCTTATCCTGTTCCATCTTCTTCACCGTCCTCTGGCACTAGTATCATAAGGTTTACCCTTCTGTTTAATGTCCTGTTCTCATCGCTATCGTTGGGTACAATAGGGTGGTATTCACCATAGCCCTCGGCCGCTAATCTACTAGGATCCATACCCTTTTGCTCATGGAAATACCGTATGACCCTAACAGCCCTTGTCACTGATAGCTCCCAATTTGTTGGAAACTCCTCTGAAGACATTGGTACATTATCAGTGTGTCCCTCAACTATAATCATGTTGTCAAATCCATCTATAATTGGTACAAGCCTATCTAAAAACTCCCTACTTCTAGGTTTAAGGTCAGCCCTGCCCGAATCAAATAGTACATGCTCCTTAATCTCTACAATAACGCCCCGTTCATTTGTACTAAGGGAAATATCGGCAGCTAATCCCGCACCCTCTATGGCCTCCTTAATTTGACCGTAAAATTTGGTGATTTTATCATGGTGTAGGTCCTCGGGTTCCTCTACGGGCGGCTTAGGGGTAGGTGAAGGCTGAATTATGGGCGGTATCGGCACCTCTCCCGAAGGATCATTACCTTCAAACACATCTGCCTGAACATTTAGGGCACTCTGCAGTGCTTGCGCAAGGCTCTTAAACTTTCCTGCATCCAGGCTTGAAAACGAATAAAGTAGCACAAAGAAGGTAAGTAGCAAGGTGACAAGGTCAGAAAATGTTGTCATCCAGCCAGAGCCACTATCTTGTTCCTGGATTTCTTGTCTTCTCCTTCTTCTACTCATATTCGACCACCGTATCCAATTGCTCTATTTTTTCTACGGCCTCTTTTCTAGCAAATCGCTCCTCAGGTGACAGGTATGCTGATAACCTTTCTTCTACTATTCGTGGGTTTACACCTGATTGTATTGACAATATCCCTTCAACCATCATTTCTTTAGTGTGTAGTTCCTCATCCTTTTGGTTCCTTAGGTTATTGGCAAAGGGTATAAATATCAGGTTGGCCAATAGTGAACCGTAAAATGTAGTAATAAGGGCTGTAGCCATACCCGTCCCTATGGCATCCATATCTTGTAAATCAGCCAGCATTATAATCAATCCGATAAGTGTACCAACCATACCAAAGGCAGGGGCTAAGTCACCCCAACTACGGAAAATACCCACTCCCTTCGACTGTTCCTCATCTATTGCATCCATCTCAAGGTCAAGAATATCACCTATCATTTTCGGCTCCATCCCATCTACTACCATTTGCAGTCCCTTTATCAAAAAGGGGTCCTCCATATTCTCTATTTCGTCCTCTAGCGAGAGCAGGCCTTCCTTTCTTGCCCTTCTGGCCAGATCTGCAAATAGGGCTACAAGCTCAGTACGCGGGTGGTTGGATTCGCTAAATATCTGTTTGAGCAGCCTTGGTATCTTCCTCATATACCTCATAGGGAAACTGATGAATAAGGCAGCCAGAGAACCAAAGATAGTAATAAATATCGAGGATAGACTCCAGAACATATAAAATGTACCACCAGATTCACCTATTGCATATATAATTATGGCTAGTCCACCAAAAACCGCTATAATGGGTACTATACTCTTTTTCATTATTTCATCTCCATATCTATGCCTCTACAGTATATACGTCTTTTATATTCAATGACCTTATCTGCTACTGATTCTGCACCTTCGCTGACTCGGACAGTCTTTCCATTAACTAAAGTTATGAGGGTATCTGGTAATTCCTCCAGCTGCTCTATTAGGTCTGCATTCAGATAAAAACTTCTACCTTTTATGGTCGTTAATATTATCATATAGAAAACCCCTTAATAATATATTTGTAGGTACCGGGCAATTACGCCCGGCACCCTTAATTAATGGACCCATCTAAGTTAGGGCTTTTTATCTCTTTAGGTTTATAAGGTCCTGTAGCATTTCATCTGAAGTAGTAATTATACGTGAGTTTGCCTGGTAGGCCCTGCTAGTTATAATCATCTCAGTAAATTCATTGGCAAGGTCAACATTAGACATCTCTAAACTACTCTGGCGTATTATACCAAAGCCCTCTTCGCTAGGGTTACCCACTTGCGCTACACCTGAGTTGGAGCTAGCACCATAGGTGTTGCCCCCAAGCTTTTCTAGGGCCCCTGTATTGGCGAATTTAGCCAATGAAACTCTTCCTAGGTAATAACGCTCACCATTGTCATATACAGCGGTAATCAAGCCATCTGAATCTATAGAGGAGGCCTCTAGCTTTAAGTTTTGTCCATCTACTTCTATTATTTCAGGGATTTCCATGGGAGCTAATACGGGGTCACCACCAGCATAATGTATATCCTGGATCTGGTCGATATCCTGAGTGAATTGTGCACCGCCAGCTATACTATAGCCTAAGACCCTTAATCCGCTAGCAGTTACAAGGTTTCCATCATTGTCCTTGTAAAAGGCTCCATCCCGCGTATACCTGTGGACCAACCCATCTGAGTCCTCAGAAACTATAAAGAAGCCATCTCCCTCAATGGCAAGGTCTAGGTCACGACCTGTTGGTTGCAGTGCCCCGTCATCAAATAAGGTGTCTATTGCAGCTATGCTGACCCCTTGACCTACCTGTTGTGCATTTATACCACCGCGACCAGTTGCTGTAGGCCCCTGGGCATTTGATTGGGTCTGGCTAAACATGTCTTGGAATCTCACGCGGCCACTCTTAAAGCCTGTCGTACTAACATTTGCTATATTGTTACCTATAACATCCATCCTGGTTTGGTTGCTCTTCATTCCACTTACGCCTGAATACATTGATCGTATCATTAAAAACCCTCCTCGTTTTATAAATCTTAATACTTGCTGTCCTCTGATGTGCCACGTCAATCATTCGGTGACACTTTGGCTTCCACGAAGGGTCCAGCCAACTAATCTAAAATCACAGCACTGTCTATATTGGTAAATATATTATCCTTGCTTTCCTTGGGATCCATCGCAGTTATCAGTGTTTTGTTACTTATACTTGCAATGAAGGCTATATCCTTGTATAGCATCAAAGATTCCCTAGCGCCCTTTTCCTCGGCCCTGTCCATTGCATCTCTCAGTGTTTCAATGTCACCATCATTTAGTGTGAGGTTTCTCTCAATCAGCCGCTTGCTGGCATGTGCCGAGAGCCTTATACCCTTGGTCGGGTCTTTTTGCTTTTGGCTTATTTGCTGCCGGAGTGCATCTTGAAAGGTGGTCTCATCAGTCCGGGCCGGTGGTTTTTGCTTCCTTTTTGTAGTCTGGCTATCAATGGGTCCTACATGGCTATTGTTTATTTTGAAGGTCAATCTGTCACCTCCCCATCCCCTATCTCCACGACTTGGTATAGGCTGTAGAGTCTATCCTCTACCATGATTCTCACATCGCCACCAAAGATTCTTACCCTTTGCACCCTTCCCTCTACCTGCACGCCGCCATCATCTAGTTTTACCTGCTTTCCTACAAGCTGGCTCCCGTACTGGGCGTTTTGGTAATATAGGAGTATTGAGAAGGCATCATTTAGGTTTTGCATCTGTTCTAATGTGCTAAACTGGGCCATCTGGGCTATGTTTTGTGTCTGGTCAGACCCACTCAAGGGATCTTGATACTTTATTTGTGCTGCCAAAAGCTGCATGAACTCGTTTTTTCCAAGCTGGTTCTTTGGCACCCTTTCATTTTCCTGAGTATACGCCTGTGACTGTATACCATTAACATTCATCTAACATCACCTCCTATATCAGTAGATTTAGGGAATTGCCCATCCCCCTCACATATTGGGATCCAATCAGGCTACCATTGGGTACTTTTATGTCCTGCTTGCCTGGAGCAAACCGGGTATTGTCTGCCCATTCTTTGTTGCCGGGAAGCCCCTGCCCCATCTGCTTACCTCCACTGCTATCTTGCTTTAGACTAATGCTTATTTGCTCTAGCTGGATGTTTTGCTCCATCAACCGGTCTTTAAGGTCCCTTATCCCATTTTCCATGGCCTCTCTGGCAGCAATACTATCAACAAATATCTCACCAAGTAGGTTCCCACCGCTAGACCTTACCCTTATCTCTAGCTTGCCAAGTCTTTCTGGCTCTAGTGAAACCTTTAGCTCCAGAGAGTCGCCGGTCTTAAGACTGCTGATTTTCTCTGCCATCATCGAGCCTATCTCTGCTAAGTTGTCTATAGCGGTTGCTTGAGCTTGCGGGCTGTCTGTCCCAGTCACCTCATATGACTCTTGCATAAAATGAGTTTGTAGGCTGGTTTCTTCTCCGTCTGTTGCCTGCCTCAAACTGTCATCTGCCATAGCCTGGCCAAGGTCTTCTGCCATAGGCTGGCCAAAATCTTCTGCCATAGGCTGGCCGAGGTTTTCTGCCATAGGCTGGCCAAAATCTTCTGCCATAGGCTGGCCGAGGTTTTCTGCCCTAGCGCCTTGCCCTACCTGGTCCCCAAGTCCTGTATGCCCTGGCGGGGAAGCGCTTGATTCTTGCCTGTCTCCAGTTTGTAAGCCTGTTGATAAGTCCGGTACTAGTGGCTCTACTGATTCGTCAATCCCCTTGGGTTGGTTGTTGCCAGGGATCCCATGCCAGGCCTTTGCTTGTCCCGGTCTCCCGTCCATTACGGTCTCTAGGGTCCTTTTATGGCCTGCTGGTTCTTGGCCTGCTGGTTCTTGGCCTGCTAGCTTGCCCTCCATGGCCCCAGTTGACTCCTGCTGGTCTACTGCCTGGACTGGCCTGCCAAGTGGGGTCTCCAGCAAAATGGAGGCTTCTTGGTCACTAGCTGATAGGTGGTCGCTGGATGTCATCTTGTTTTGGATTAATGTATTAGCTATAGGGTCAAAGTCACCCATGGGCTTTCCGGGTCCTCCTAGCAGGTCTACACCCCCTACCTTGGGCTTGTCTATATAGTCGCCTATATAGTCCTCCTGTCCCGTGGTAGCCTTCATGCCTAGGACTGTGCTAAAGTCCTTGGCCCTGCCATCCCCAACCATCATACCTTGAACTATCATTGTGTCTGGCTGGTCATCAGTTAGGGTAGGTTGGTCTTGGTCCTTTTCGCCTTGGGCCAGTCCTTCCTCATCTAGGGGGTTGGCCAAGCCAGGAAACCACTCATCCATTTCCACCAACTGGGCTAGCAAGTCATTAAAGCCCTGGTCTGGGCCCCCTAAGGCTTGTTTTTTTGTGCCCCTAGCTATACTCCCAGGATCGACTACCTGGTCTGTCTTGCTTACTCTCATCTCTCTCACCCCCCTTCAGTGGTGTATCTATCCTTTATTTCCGCAAATGGGAATATAAGGCGAATTCATCGTTTGCCTTTTGTTCCGTCCTGTACACCTTGTAATTGTGTTTCCCCAAGGATTTTTCCTTGTGTTTTTCTACTATTTTCCTGTCCTTCTGTGCAGCTAGTAACTTCTCTCGTTCCTGGTCCATACGCGTCTCTATTTCCATGACCAGCTCTTCTTGCTTTTCAATCTTGTCCTGTAGGTATATAGTGTATTTTTGCAGACTCTTTAGGTCTGCCAACTTGACAGGAGTCTTGTCTAGCTGGATATAAAGGGCGTTCTTTAGCTTTTTCTCAAGGTCATCTAATACTGCTTTTTGGACAACATATTGCTTTTTAAGCTCACCAAATTCCTGTTTTCTCACCTGTTCAATTTCTTTCCTATAATCAAGCACACTTTCCATTGAGTATTTGAATTGCTTCATATAGCTTACCTACCTTCCTTGACTATTTCATCCATGGTTGCCAGGGTGGTATCGTATTCCACTCTTTCATATATGCCCTGCTTGAGAAATTCATTTATAGGTTCATTTAGGCCTATAGCCCAGTCTATCTTTGGGTTTGTACCCTTTGAGTAGGCACCAATATCCAGTAAGTCCGCCGACTCCTCATATGTGGCCAGGGCCTCCCTAAGCTTACCTGCCAGCTCATGCTGGTCACTTGTAGTGATATCTCTGGCAAGCCGACTAATACTATTTAAAACATCTATTGCCGGGAAATGATTTCTACTAGCCAGCTTTCTCGATAAGACTATATGCCCATCAAGGATACTGCGAACTGCATCTGATATAGGCTCGTTCATGTCATCCCCGTCTACAAGTACCGTATAAAAGGCTGTGATTGAGCCGACATCTGATGTGCCCGACCTCTCCAATAGCTTGGGCAGCTCTGCAAATACCGAAGGAGTATAGCCCTTTGTTGCCGGCGGCTCTCCTACTGTCAGGCCAACCTCCCGCTGGGCCATAGCAAACCGTGTTACCGAGTCCATCATTAGTACTACCTTCTTGCCCTTGTCTCTGAAATACTCCGCTATAGTAGTTGCTACATAGGCCCCCTTCAATCGTATTAAGGCAGGCTGATCAGAGGTTGCACATACAACAACTGACTTTTTAAGCCCCTCAGGCCCTAAATCCTTTTCGATGAAGTCTAGTACCTCCCTACCCCTTTCACCTATTAGGCCAATTACGATAACATCCGCACTACAATACCTGGCAATCATGCCTAGTAGGGTACTCTTGCCCACGCCACTGCCTGCGAATATACCAATCCTTTGCCCTTCCCCGCAGGTTATAAGGCCGTCGATGGCCTTTATTCCTGTAGACATTATATTGCTTATCCTTTTTCTTTTTAAAGGGTTGGGTGGGGAGTTCTGGACTGAATAGCTTTGAGTCAAGGGGTCGCTATTTTGGTCCAAGTCGTTCATTGGTCTGCCAAGACCATCCAAAACCTTGCCAAGGAGCCTGTCTCCTACTTTGATTGAAAAAGCACTACCCATGGGTAATACCTTGCATCCAGGGCCTACACCCCTAAGTTCATCAAGTGCCATAAGCAAAACTTGCTCGTCCCTAAAGCCTACAACCTCTGCTATTACACTCTCACTCTGGTCAGGGACAATAATATTGCAGATCTCTCCAACAAAGCTTTTTAATCCCTTTACCATAACCATAAGGCCTATTACCTGAGTAACCTTGCCCATGACTGTAAAGAAATCTTTATCATCTAGGTAGTCCTTATAGGTTTGGAAGGGGATATTAAGGCTCATTATTGTCACCCATTCCCCTTAAGGCATCTGTGACTTTCTGTAGTTGTCCATCTATTTCAAGGTCCAAGACCTGTTCCTCTGTCTCAATAATACAGCCCATGTCATTTACTGATTTGTCTTCTATAAAGCTAAATACAGCATTGGGACATATGGCTTTAAACTCATGCTCGCTAGCCTTGAGCATAAGTATGGTTTTGGGTGAACACCTGAAAAGTATCATCTTCATCTCTTCGGCCCGCTGCAGGGCAACCTTGACCATCTCAATAATACCTTCATCTCTAGTATCTATACTGTATTTTACGATGCTAGCTGCGATTGAGACTGCCAGGTCTACAATCTCGTCCCTAGTTTTTGTTATGACTTGTCTTGATTCTGTATGGGCGCTGGCAACGACCTGTCTAGCATTGTCAAGTTGGACTTGGTACTTGTCCAAAGCCTCTTTGCTACCTGCCTTGTACCCCTCTTGACAACCC
>DASRNC010000053.1:0-6344 GCA_035647595.1 Bacillota bacterium
GCTTTATCAAGTATAATATTTAAGTTTGTCCATTATAACCGTATTTTTCATTAAATTCGTCTTTAAATTCCAAAATTCTATCTTCAAGTATAGCATTTCTAACCTTATTCATCAAATTAATCAAAAACCTTAGGTTGTGTATGCTTACTAAAACCGATGCTAATATTTCATTGGCCTTAATTAAATGCCTTAGATAGGCCCTAGTGAAATTTTCACATGTATAGCAATCACATTCCGGGTCTAAGGGTGTGAAATCCCTCTCATAGACAGCATTTCTAACAACTACCTTGCCCTGGCTAGTCAGACTAGTACCATTCCTTGCAATCCTAGTTGGCAGGACACAGTCAAACATATCTACGCCCCTTATTACGCCCTCCAGCAAGCAATCAGGTGAGCCTACTCCCATGAGGTATCTTGGTTTGGTCTTAGGCATAATGGGCATTATAGCGTCAAGCATTTGATACATTAGGTGCTTGGGTTCGCCAACACTAAGGCCGCCTATACCATAACCAGGTAAATCAAAGGATAGGGTATCCTTTGTACTTTTTACCCTCAAATCCTTGTACATACCACCCTGGATGATCCCAAATAAGGCTTGGTCTTCCCGCTTATGTTCTTTAACACAGCGCTCTAGCCACCTACTTGTCCTATCAACTGAATCCTTGACATAGTCATGTTCGGCGGGATAGGGTATACATTCATCAAATGCCATGATTATATCTGCGCCCAAGGCGTTTTGTATTTTTATGGCCTGCTCAGGGCTAAAAAAATGTGTTGATCCATCCAGATGGGACTTAAAAGTTACTCCTTCCTCAGTAATATGGCGCAAATCACTAAGGCTAAATACCTGGAACCCACCGCTGTCAGTCAGTATAGGCTTGTCCCAATTCATAAACCTGTGTAGTCCTCCAGCCTCGGCTATCAAATCATGGCCGGGTCGCATATATAAATGATATGTGTTTGCTAGGACTATTTGGGCTTCGATTTCCTCTAGGTTTTTTGGTGTAAGAGCCTTGACAGTCGCTTGGGTACCAACAGGCATAAAAATAGGCGTATCGAAACTACCATGAGGGGTATGGAACTTACCAACCCTCGCCTTTGTATGCTTATCTTCTTTTATCAATTCATATTCAAACATATTTTCTTCTCCTTACCTCCCTTACTTTGCTGGCCCCTTCCAGTAAAATGGGTTAGCCTATCCCTATGGTTGCTTGTCTTGGCACGAGCCCTTTCAAGCATCAGTATAAAAACATGGCATCTCCAAAGCTAAAAAAGGAATAGCCTTTATCTATAGCTTCTTTGTATATCTTCTGTATCTCCTCCCTACCAACCAGCGCACTGACTAACATTAAGAGTGTGGACTTTGGTAGGTGGAAATTAGTAATCAAGGCATCTGTAGCTTTAAACCTATAACCAGGGTAAATAAAAATATCTGTTACTCCAGAGCCCGCCCTGACATAGCCCCTATCATCTGCAACGGATTCGATAGTACGCAGTGATGTAGTGCCTACTGCTATTACCCTAGATCCCCTTTTTCTCGTATTGTTTATGATATCTGCGGCCCTTTGGTCAACCTGGTAAGCCTCCTCATGCATTTTGTGCTCCTCTAAGCTTTCTGTTTTGACGGGCCTAAATGTGCCTATGCCAACATGTAGCGTGATTTTAGCGACATTGACCCCCATAGCTTCAATTTGTTTTAATAGGTCTGGAGTGAAATGCAGTCCCGCCGTTGGTGCGGCTGCAGACCCATCATGCTGGGCATAGACTGTTTGATATCTGTTTTTATCCTTTAGCTCTGCATGAATATAGGGGGGGAGGGGCATAATGCCTGCCCTATCCAAAAGCTCCTCAAATATACCGTCGTAGTAGAACCTGACTATTCTACCACCCTCCTGTGTCTTGCTAATTATCTCAGCCCTTAAGTCGCCATTAGCAAAGACAAAACGTGTACCAATCCGTGCCCTTTTTCCCGGTTTGACCAGTACACGCCACATATTCTTTTCTATGCTGGAAAGTAGAACAAACTCCATAGCTCCGCCTGTGTTTTCCCTTTTACCTAAGAGCCTTGCAGGGATAACCTTGGTGTCATTGATAACAAGGCAGTCACCCTTCCTCAAATATTGACTTATATCTTTAAATACCTTGTGTTCAGGCTTCCTCTTAGACTTATCATATACTAAAAGTCTTGACTCATCGCGTTTTTCAATAGGTGTTTGTCCAATGAGCTCCTCTGGCAACCTATAATTAAAATCTGATACCTTCAACTAAGCTACTCCAATCATATAATCTTAAACTAGCCCTCTTTCCATCTTTACCCCTAATTCATTGATTATTCTTTACTATCTCTCATAAAAGACTTCCCTGATCTTGCGTGGGGATATTAAGGTGCTTGCAGCCTAGGGGTGTAATTACCCTGCCTCTAGGAGTGCGTGCAATAAATCCAAGCTGTAGTAAATAGGGCTCATATACATCCTCAATAGTCGTACTTTCCTCACCAGTGGATGCCGCCAGCGTATCCAACCCCACGGGCCCTCCCGCAAACTTCCCATGTATTGTAAATAATATCATTCTGTCTACCTCGTCTAGGCCAACATCATCTATCTCCAGCATTCTTAATGCTTGGCCGGCTACAGGTAGGGTTATAATATTGTCGGCCTTGACCTGGGCATAATCTCTGGTCCTTTTGAGCAGTCTGTTTGCTATACGTGGGGTGCCTCTTGAGCGTCTAGCTATTTCTTTGGCCCCATCATCGTCAATATCGATATCAAGAAGCCCAGCCGATCTAGTAACAATCTCCTTTAGTTGTGGGGGGCTGTATAGGTCGAGTCTACTTATTACGCCAAAACGGTCTCTGAGAGGGGATGTTAGCATGCCAGCCCTCGTTGTTGCTCCAACGAGCGTAAAACTTGGTAAATCCAGCCTAACTGACCTGGCACTAGGACCCTTCCCTATTATTATGTCTAGTGCGTAATCCTCCATAGCAGGATATAGTATTTCTTCAACACTATGGTTCAACCTATGTATCTCATCTATAAACAAAACATCCCTATCACCTAGGTTGGTGAGGATAGCGGCTAGGTCACCTGGCTTTTCAATAGCAGGTCCGGAGGTCACACGGATGTTGGCCCCTAGCTCATTGGCAATTATGTAGGCCAGTGTCGTTTTTCCCAAACCCGGTGGCCCATAGAGCAATACATGGTCTAGGGCTTCGTCTCTTTCCCGGGCTGCTTGAATGTAAATGTTCATTCTTTCCTTTACCTTGTCCTGTCCTATATACTCATCTATAGTTTTTGGTCTAAGACTAAACTCTATCTCCTGATCCTCTTCTGTCATACTCGATGCTATAATCCGGTCTTCTTGTTGCTCCAAGGTCAACCCCCCTATCTTCTGCTACTATCAAGATTTTTAAGTGCCCACTTTATAAGTTCTGCCGCATCCTGACCCTCTATGCCCTTAAGGGCGTTCTCTGCATCAACAGCAGAGTAACCAAGTCCCTGTAGGGCCTCGAGTGCCTCAAAGTGTATGCTACCGCGGGGTAGGGGTGTTGAGGATGTCCGAAAATTGAGGGCCGTGCTGTCCACCTTGTCCCTAAGTTCTAGTACTAGACGCCCAGCTGTTTTTTTACCAATACCAGGTACTGTGCTTAAGAGCTTTATGTCTTCGGTCAATATTGCTCCTACTAGCTGCATACCGTTATATACCGATAGCATGTTTAATGCAACCTTAGGACCAATACCGGAGACTGATATAAGCTTTATAAAAAACTCTTTTTCTTCCTTTTCAATAAAGCCATATAGGTCCTGCATGTCTTCTCGTAAATGCATGTATGTAAAAAGTTTTATTTTTTCTCCTTGCTGTGGGAGTCCTGAAATCACAGAGCCTGGCACAGATATAGAGTACCCGATACCGCCCACATCAATAACGACACTTCTTTCATGAATTTCCTCTAAAACACCTTTTATATATGCGTACATTAGTCGGTCCCCTATCGTCTGGTTAATTTCCGTCCCATATGCGAGCTATGAAGATGGCAAATAGCAACTGCCAATGCATCTGCAGCATCATCTGGCTTTGGTAGGTTCCTGAGACTTAATAGCATTTTTACCATCTGTTGTACCTGTTGTTTTTCCGCTCGACCATATCCGACAACAGCCTGCTTTACCTGTAGTGGTGTATACTCAAACTGGTCAAGACCAGCCTGTGCACAGGCAACTACAGCTGCTCCCCTTGCATGACCAATTAGGAGGGCTGTTTTTACATTTTTATTGAAAAATAGCTCCTCTAGCGCTGCAGTATCAGGTGCATACTCGTCTATCAGCTGCTTTGTAGAATTGTATATATGTAAGAGCCTTTGGGGAGTCTCCATATTAGCTGGCGTTGTTATCACCCCATAATCTATGGCCTTTAATTTATTATCATGCTCCTCCACAAGGCTATAGCCCATAATGGCAAGTCCTGGATCTATTCCTAACACCCTCATAAAATCACCCTTCTGACAAATAAAACAATATCTTTAACACAGTAATACTATGCTTTTTGAGTGACTGTGTCAATGGATACTAGCGGATCTGACCCGTTCCTTCTATAGTGTATTTGATTGTTGTTAGTTCCTTTAACCCCATGGGTCCTCTTGCGTGTAGCTTTTGAGTACTGATGCCTATCTCTGCCCCAAAGCCGAATTCATCTCCGTCTGTAAACCTCGTAGATACATTTACATATACTGCTGCTGCATCGACCTGGTCAGAAAATTGTTTGGCATTAAAATAATTGCTGGTGACAATGGCCTCCGAGTGTCCAGTACCGTGGCTATTAATATGCCCTATTGCCTCCCTGACCCCATCTACAACCTTGATGGCCATAACATGGCCCAGATACTCAATATCCCAGTCCTCATCTCTTGCAGCCCTTATCTTGTCTAAAATTTTCAATGTCTCCGGACAGCCCCTAAGCTCTACACCCTCTTCAATTAAGGCAGAACCTATCTTTGGCAAAAGCTCAGATGCTATTTTTTTGTCTATCAAAAGCGTCTCTGCTGCATTGCAGACGCCAGGACGATCAGTTTTGGAGTTGACAACAATATCAACCGCCATTTTTCCGTCACATTCACCGTCAACATATACATGGCAATTTCCTGCGCCGGTCTCTATGACTGGGACACTGGCGTTCTCTATTACAGTTTTGATAAGTCCAGTACCCCCCCTTGGGATTAGCACATCAACTATACCATTCAATTTCATTAGCTCTACGACACTGGTCCTTTCAGTATCTTGGATGAGCTGTATGGCACCCTCTGGTATTCCTGTATCAAAGGCGGCTTTTGCCATCAAGTCTGATATTATGAGGCTTGAATTTATAGCGTCAGAACCACCTCTTAAAATAACAGCATTCCCTGTTTTTATGCATAAGCCTATCGCATCTGCAGTAACATTGGGTCTGGACTCATATATGATGCCCACAAGGCCTAGGGGTACTCTAACCTGGGCTACCTTCATACCGTTAGGTCTGGTCCATGCTGATATTGTCTCGCCTACAGGGTCCCTTAGCATTTTTATGCTGCGCAAGCCCTCAGCCATTGCATAAATTCTTTCTTTATCAAGCATGAGTCTGTCTATAAAGGCTACTGGCTTCTGGTTCTTAGCCGCAATCTCCAGATCCTTTTTGTTCTCCCCGATAATAAGTCCAACATTGTCTATCAAAGCCACTGCCATTTGCTCCAAGGCCTCGTCTTTGTCTAAGGTTGATAAAGTGGCGAGTGTTGTTGATGCTTTTTTTGCAAGTCTTGCTTTTATAGCTGCTTCACCCATTTACAAAACCTCCTTATTGTTGGGTACAAATATTGTACCAATCTTTTTTCCAGCAAGCAATTTGTTTATATTTTCAGGATTGTCTCCATTTGCAATAATCATAGGTATTCCAGCATCTAGACAGATCCTTGCTGCTTCAATCTTTGTCTTCATTCCACCTGTGCCGACCAGGCTATCAGTGTTGCCGCACATATCCATTATCTCATCAGTGATACCATGTACCTCAGCAATAAGCTTGACATCAGAATTACCCCTTGGGTCTTTGTCATATAGGCCATCAATATCCGAAAGCAGTATGAGTAAATCTGCCTTGACAAGTGTGGCAACCATGGATGATAGGGTGTCGTTGTCACCAAATTCTATCTGCTCTGTGGATATTGTATCATTTTCGTTTACAATCGGAATACTCTTGTATTTAAAAAGCATTTCAAGGGTGTTAGTTGCATTTCCTACCCTTTCTCCATTGTCAAGTACATCCTTTGTCAGGAGCACCTGTGACGTCACCTGACCATATTCATTGAATAGCTTGGAGTATATATG